>JAHKAF010000003.1 GCA_018825865.1 Nanobdellota archaeon
ATTTGGGATAAAGGAACTTTCAAATTAATCAAAAGAGATAAATCCAAAATAGAGTTTGAACTAAAAGGCAAAAAGCTCACTGGAACATATGTTTTGGTAAACGCAAAATTAAGTGGAGAAGAAAAGAATTGGTTGTTTTTTAAAATTTGAAAAACAAGAATAAGAAAAACCTTTTATTTGCCTAAATTTAATTTTTATCTCTATCGACCCAGATATTCTTCCTAGGGCTATAGGCCATTCTCCCCTTGCCTTTTAAATTTTCTCTATATAATGGTTTTTTGAATAGTGCAGGCATTAAATCTAAAGCGTTTAATGCATTATTCTCATTAAGATATAATGCCGCTTCTAATTTTTGTATATCATCAATCTTCATAATTGTAGGATTATGGTTATCTAAATCCAATCTTCCTTCCTCATCCAATCCGAATTTTGATGCAACAAAACTTGCGTTTTGTTTCATTAATTTTGTTAAGGCACTTTTTTTACTTTTATTAGAATAATCTCTCCTCCCTGTGAAAAATCCTGAGTGAATTAGGCCACTTTCTCTTAACAAGGCTATATCTTTATCACAGGTGTAGTCTGTAAAAAAATAAACATGATTGGGATCTGCTATCCTGAAAGTACCACGATTATTTGGATTTAGAGATCTCTCCTCGATAGCCCTTATACCCTCCTCATAACCTGGCCGCATTTCTCGCTTTAAGGTGGATATAAAAGATTCTTTTTCTTCTGCGGTTAAACTACATCCAACAGTATAATAAATATCTCTTTGTAATGTTCTATCTGTGATTAAACCAGCTATAGAAACTTTTACAATATCTTCAAATTTCAGTATCTTTGCGTCTGGCATAAATTAATACCGAAGATATACTTTAAAAACTTTTTCATTTTGTGACTACTTTAAAATTAAAAACTATTCCTTCTCCCCAGTTCTATGCAAATGACCGTGTCGATTTGCGTCCGACGGAGTTGGGAGTGCAACGAACTATGCGAGGCGTATCCTTGCGAGCGTCCGACCATGTCGGTGGACTATTCTTTCTCTATGTTTTTGTTTACAAAAATGTCTGAAAAAGAGTTTTACTCTTTTTCCCCAGTCCACCATTCTAAATCAGGAATCTCAACATCTATCTTTTTTGCCTTGCAATATCCTCGCGCGAGAAGGTAGAAAATAACCCCTAAGCTTTTTGCACTTTTGTTGTTTCCAATTATAATCTGGTTAGCACCTTTAGAAAAATTATTCGTGTCGCAAATCATTAGCACGTTCTTTTTTACAACCATTGTATCTTTCAATGCATTCTTATCAAGCCAGGAGTCAATAACTATTGTCAATTTATTCTCGAAGAAATCAGGCAGAGTAATGTTTGTCAAAATTCCTGCAGGATACTTCTTTGTAAAAACCCGAATTCCAGTTAAATGCGAAAACATCTTTGCTGCGTTCCATCCTGCCTGCCTTTTACAAGCAAGTATAATATCTTCAGGATTAAACTTAGACAAATATTCAATTCCCTCTTTTAATTTCTCGTCGATAATATCTGTATTGAAAATCGCCAAACCATCTGCCCGCCTTCTATAAACAAATGGCTTCATGTCTGGAGTAACTACTCTAGTACCAAGGTAGATTCCCGCACGCACATATTCTTCAAGGGGAATTAACATATCGGCCCTCTTCTTAATCTTAACCTGCTCTTTCAACTCCTCAGTTTTTGTAACATCAATTTTCTCTTTAAGCTTTTTAACCTTCTCTAAAAGCTCTTTCTTCTTATCTTCAATTTCTTTAGGAGATAATTTTTCTTTGCCCCCGAATTCCGCAGTTTTGGGCCCGTGCCCTTTAGGGTATACACCGAGCGGTGCAGGTTTTTCCGTATCCAAAGATTCTTTCTCTGCTTTAGCAGATTTTTCTAAATCTGCGCTCGCTTGTGATACAACTTCCAAGTTCTCTTCGGAAAATTTTTCTTGTTTGTCTGTCATAAGAATTCAGGGAGAATTATGTTTTTAAAGATTTGGATTGAGAGATTAGCTCGCGGGAGCGAGGGATTGATGAAGGGGTGTTAATGATAAGATTTAAAATACTCCCTCCGCTAATTATCTTATGATTATTGATGTACACTGTCATGCTTGGAAGAAAAAGACTTACGAGGAATATCTTAAGAAATCCAAAGGTAAGATATCTAAGTCAATTATTTTGCATTATTTTAGGGAAGAAAATTTTAACAAACTGCTTTCGTTTGTAGAATCAAAGGACAATCTTTTTTTGGTAGCAAGTATAGACGTTGACAAAGATATCTCCAAACAAGTAAAATATTTTGAATCTTTTTTTAAAAAGAAAAAGATTTTTGGGATAAAGCTTTATCCGGGTTACCAATACTTTTATCCTAGTGAAAAAAAGATTTTTCCAATTGCTAAACTTTGCCAAAAATATGGTAAACCCTTAATTTTTCATTCGGGGGATGTCTGGGACCCTGAAAATAAATCCCTTTTAAAGTACTCTCATCCAAAATATATTGACGAGTTGGCAGTTAATTTCCCTAAATGTAAAATTGTAATATCGCATTTTGGTTTCCCCCATTTCTTAGAAACAGCGAATATCCTCTCAAAAAATAAAAATGTGTTCACAGATATTTCTGGAACCCTCGATGATTGTAGTAAAGCAGAAATGAAAAATTTAATTAAACAATATTCTCAAGACCTCAAACGCATTTTAACCTACTTTCCAGATATTAAAGACAAAATTATGTTCGGAACCGATTATTCTGGAGAAGAGACCCCTCTTAATCAAGTATTGCCCTACATTGAACTAGTTAAAAAATCTTTCACTAAGAAAACGCAAGAAAATGTTTTCTACAAAACTGCCAAAAAAGTTTATCTCAATTAATTCTTAAACGAATTCTCAATCTCAACCAACCGCTTCAACTTAGATTCTCTTTCTTTTCCTGTGATTCCACATTTAAAAAAATCCGCCTTAAATCCAAAAGCCAAATCCGCAAGAATATCTTCTGTGGTTTCACCGCTTCTATGCGAGAAAATAATTTTAATCCCATTTTCCCTCGCTGTTTCACAAACCTGCTTAACTTCCAGCAACGAACCGCACTGATTCGGTTTTACAATAATCCCATTAATACACTTTTCCTTAATTGCTTTCAAAAGTAATTTATGGTTTGTCACAGTTAAATCATCTCCTACAATCAATCGGTCAGGAAACTTTTTTAACAATTTGGAAAAACTTTCAAAATCATTCTCGTCGAAAGGGTCCTCAATATAAAACAAATTAAAATTTTCAATCAGGTTAGTTAGATATCTCAGCTGTTCTTCACTTGTCCGTTTAAGCATTGGATTTTTGTAGTGATAGATTTTCCTTTTGAAAAAACCCGACGCTGCAATATCTACTCCTAAAGGAAGGTTGATTTTTTTTAACACCTCCAGAACTTCTTTTTCATTCAGCGACGTCACCCAAGCGTCCTCGTCATTTTTCTCGCTCTTGAATTTGCTGTCGTTATATTTGAGCATCATCTCCACAGCTTTTTTTGCATCCTGGTTTTCTTTAAGTGAATCTTTAACAGCTTTTGAATCTGGAATTAATAAAAATTCCTGGAAGTCTGGCTTCTTGCCCCTGAGTTTAGTGCTTTTTTGGGCACCGAGGCATCCATCTTCAGAGGTCATCCCTTTGGGAAGAGGTGTTGTCTCAGAATGTTTACCCCCTCCAATACAATTTCCAACTAACCGCGGAAGTTTCCTTGAGGGCTTGCCAACCAATTCCCATACTTGTTTGTTCTGCTCTTTAGCCATAGCCTTCAAAACCGCAGACTCTAAAGCAAAAAGTGTGTTTGCCCCCACATGCCCGTCGACAATATCTTCAACCCTTCTCAAATCCTTGAACTTTTCCAAGACTTCCCCAGAAAAATAATCTCCAAAATTTTTTAATGCTTTAATATCCCCCTCAAGATCTTTTTTATATGATTTTCTCTCACGCTTACCTTTTGATTTTCCATTTGGGGCTGAAGCAGAAAAATCTCCGACGTTGGTTTTAATAGAAACTTGGATTGTCTTTTCCCGACGAGAATCAAGAATACTTTTCGCTGAAACACCTTTGATTACGACCATGATTTGTAAAAGGGTGAAATGCTTTATATAGATTTTGATGAATTAAACTTTTTCTTTTCTTCAGGGGTCAGAGCGATTTGGTATTTTCTATAAGGAAATAATCTTTGAGTAATATTCATCCTTCTATCATGCTCATGTATGGATTTTCTCTCCGCAGAACTTCTAGCCAAATAACTTTCAATCTCATCATAAATTTCATACTGTAATTGCACATTCATCAAATTATGACCTGCTGTTTCAAGAATCCCTTCAAAACAAATTCTCTCGCTAGGAATCCCA
>JAHKAF010000058.1 GCA_018825865.1 Nanobdellota archaeon
AGCACCGCTCGGTGTACCCCAAAGCACTGAATTCTGGGGCAAAGATGATAGTGAGGAGGAAGGATGAAAATTGATGAAGTAAGAAAAATTGCAAAGGAGAAGTATGATAAAAGTGATTATCATTACCATATTTTACCAGTTGTTAAAAATGCACTTTTATTAGCAGATAAATTAAAAGCAGACAAGGAAGTTATTGAAATTGCTGCATGGTTGCATGATATTGGACGAGCAATAAGTAGAAATGATTTTGAAAAGGAAAATGAGCATCATATAGTTGGAGAAAAAGAATCAATTAAGATACTTAACAAATTGGGTTATGAAAAAGATTTTATTAGGAAGGTTTCACATTGTGTATTAACACATAGGGGAAGGAAAGAACCTGATCCTGAAACAATTGAAGCCAAGATTGTTTCTAGTGCTGATGCAATGGCACACTTTGATACTTTTTTAGATCTTTTTAGATTTTTTTTAACAACTGAAGAATCTTTTGAGAAGGCAGTAATTGGTGTTGAAGCCAAAATAAATAGGAATTGGAATAAAAAAATGATTCCAGAGGCTAAAGAGATGGTGAAAGATAAATATGATGCTATTATATTATTAATCAAAAATATGAAGCAATATTTTTAAGATGACATCAAAAAACCCAAACGAAACCAACGAGAGAGCAAGAGCAAGCTCTTCCACTAGTTCGTCTCTGACGAGCCAAACTAAAGGAGTAATCAACACAGAAGTATCTGAAGAGATGAGGAAAGCATACTTGGATTATGCCATGAGTGTTATTGTGTCGAGGGCGATTCCTTCAATTGAAGATGGAATGAAACCTGTTCAGCGTCGTATTCTTTATGCTATGAATCAGATGGGGGTTAAGCCTGGAACACAGACAAAAAAATCCGCGCGTATTGTTGGAGATGTTATTGGTAAATTTCATCCTCATGGCGATACTGCAGTTTATGACGCAATGGTCAGAATGGCGCAGAATTTTTCTTTGAGGTATCCCTTGGTTTATGGACAGGGAAATTTTGGTTCAATTGATGGCGACCCTCCTGCCGCAATGAGATATACAGAAACGAGGCTTACTCCGATTTCAATGGAACTGCTTCAGGATATTGAAAAAGAGACTGTTAAATTTGTTCCGAATTATGATAATTCACTTAAAGAGCCTGAGCTTTTGCCTGGGAAACTTCCGACGCTGATTTTGAACGGCGCAACAGGGATTGCAGTCGGGATGGCTACGAATATTCCTCCACATAATCTTACAGAGGTTTGTGATGCACTTATTGCGTATATTAAGAAACCTGATATAACTATTGAAGAACTTTGCGAGATTGTAACTGGCCCGGATTTTCCTACAGGCGGAATGGTGCAGGGAGATATGGTTGATTTATATAAGACTGGAAGAGGGAGAATGATTATGAGAGGGAAGGTTTCTACAGAGGCGATAAATAAGAAAGAGTCAATCGTGATTACTGAGATTCCTTATATGCTTAACAAAACTACGTTAGTTACACAGATAGCGAATTTGATTCAGAACAAGAAGATAAAGAATGTGACTGATTTAAGGGATGAATCTTCTAAAGGAAAAATTAGAATTGTTCTTGAGTTGAAGAAGGATACTAATTCTAAGTTTGTGATGAATTCGTTATATAAGTACACCCGCCTTCAGGATTCGTTTAATGTTAATTTTCTTGCACTGGTTGGAAGAGAGCCGAAAATTTTGACTTTGAAAGATGTTGTTGAGCAGTATGTTAAATACAGAAAGACAATTATTACTAATCGGGTTAAATTTGAGTTGAAGAAGGCAAAAGATAGACAGGAGACTGTTGAAGGACTTTTGATTGCTTTGAAGAATATCGACGCTGTGATTAAGTTGATTAAGGGTTCGAAGGGCGCTGCAGAGGCGTTGGAGGGTTTGGTGAAAACGTTTAAGCTGAGTAAAAAACAGGCACAGGCGGTTTTGGATACAAAGCTTCAGCAGTTGACTTCTTTGGAGCGGGATAAATTAGATAAAGAATCAAAAGAATTAAAATTGAATATTGCGGAGCTTGAAAAGATATTGGGAGATATTAATGAAGTTTTGAAGATTATTGTTAAGGAAGTTAATGAATTAAAGAAAAAGTATGGGGACAATAGAAGGACTTATGTGCTGAAAAGAATTAGTGAGATTTCTGAAAAGGATTTGGTGCAGAAGAGAGATGTTGTTGTGACTATTACTGATAAAGGTTATGTCAAGAGAATGGATGTTAAAACTTATCGGGAGCAGAAGAGAGGGGGCAAGGGAGTTATTGGAAGCGGACTGGCAACAGGTGATTTTGTAAAGCAGTTGATTACTTGTTCAACACATGATTATTTAATGTTTTTCACGACGAGAGGGAGAGTTTTGTGGCTGAAAGCTTACGACGTTCCTTCTGCAGAAAGGTATAGTAAAGGAAAGGCAATAGTTAATTTACTTGGTTTAAAAGAGGAGAAAATTACAAATGTTATTTCAGTTAATACTTTTGCACCGCCTGGTGTATCCCAAGAAGGGACAAGACCCCAAACTGCGGAAGGAGGGGGCAACGATGATTTATTTATGGCTACAAAGAAAGGAATTGTTAAGAGGATTTCGTTGAAGCATTTTTCAAAACCGCGCGCGTCTGGAATTAAGGCATTGAATCTTCCGACGGATAATTCAGATTTCTTGATTGGTGTTGAAGTTGTTAAGAAAAATCAGGAGGTTTCTCTTGCGACAATGAAGGGACAGGCAATTCGGTTTAATAGCGAGGATGTTCGTTCAATGGGTCGTTCGAGTTACGGGGTCACAGGAATTAAGTTGTCTAAAGACGATGGGATTGTTGGGCTGGAGGTTTTGGATAAAGCGGCGATATTGACTATTACGAAGAAGGGTTATGGTAAAAGAACTGCAGTGGAGGATTATCGGAAAACTGCGCGTGCAGGGAAGGGTGTGATTAATATGAAAGTTACAGCAAAGACAGGAGATGTTGTGAAGACACTTTCAGTGAATCCTGAAGAGAGCATAATTATTACAACAGCGAAGGGAATTGTGATAAGGACCTCTTTGAAGAATATTAGAGTGATGGGAAGGGCAACACAGGGAGTTAGGATAGTGAAACTTCAGCCAGAAGATTATGTTACTGATTTGGTAAAGGTTCCTGATAATGATATTAATGGGAATGGAAATGGGAACAGCGAGGAGAAATGAGATTGTTGTGGTTTGGGATATATATTTTTAAAAAGTATTTTTGATAGAGGTTTTGATGGATAAGATAAGTGAACTCCTTTTAACTTTAAATGCTTACTCTCCCTTACTATTAGTAATTGCTACGATAATTCTTGTGATAATAACAGGGATTTATGCTTATTTTATTTATTATTCATTTAAACTATCTAAAAAAGATTATGAAGTAAGAAATAGGCCTTATCTCACAATAGAAAAGGATATAAGTTTGCCATTGGGAGAAGGAGGAACCCAATTTCTTTTTTTAATTAAAAACTCTGGTAATACTCCCGCACAAGTATTATCTTATGAAACGGTGTTTTTAGAATGTGATAAAGCAGAAGAAAAATTTTCCAACCCTTATAATAGAAAAAAGTTAAATCAAAGAGCAATTCTTGCTAAGGGGCAAAATACTACTTTTACAGTTAAAGTTCCTTCTGATGAAAAGATTGGATTAGAAATAAAAATAAAATACAAGGGGATTGTTTTTAGGAAGGTATTTGGTACTAAGGTATTATTTAAATTAGAAAAAAGGATGGTTTTTCCGATTGATAGTTTTGTTTTTTAATCACCAGATATCCAACTCAACCTGCTTAGTTTCTTTTTTCTCCTCTACGTTTTTGTTCCAAACCTGGCAAACGTCTTTTTTGTATTCGCACCAGTTGCAGAGAATTGATTTATTTGAAGGGAATGTTATTGTCGCTTCGATTTGCTTAATTAATTTCAGAGTTTCTTCTTTAAGATTTTGCAGTTCCTCGTTTGTCCGTCTGGAGCAGATTTTTTTGTCGTGTGCGAGATAGTGCCATATCAGGCAAACTTCCTTGTCCATTCCGAATAATTCTTTTATTGCGAGTGCATAGAGTGCGAGTTGCCTGTCGTTTTCCACCTGTTTCTGCATTGGAAGATTGTTCGCTGTTTTATAGTCGTGAATTCCATATTCATCTTTTTCAACATCGTGCGAAAGTCTGTCAATAAATCCCTGTATTTTGTATTCTCCTTTGTTATCCAGTTCAATCAAAATTTTCTTTTCTGTTTCAAGAGTATTATCTTCAAATGGCTGGTGCTTTGTGTAATAATTAATAATAAACTCCACGCCTTTGTTGAAGTAATCTTTTACTGTTAGACCTTTTTTTATTATCGGTATATCTTCATTGTAATCTTCTTCCCATTTTTCTGTGTAGTGAATTATGATTTCCTCGACAGAAGGAATTTTTCCTTTCTTCACTTGGGTGTAAAGCCATTCTAATGTGTCATGAACTATTTTTCCAAGATGAGATTCTATTGTGGCTCTTATTTCTGGAATTATTTTATCAATATATCTGAACTTAAATTTAAGCGGGCATTGTTCAAAAGTGCTTAGACGAGAATGAGAATATATTTTTGGTTTCTTTTTTTTAGCGGGCATAATTAACTGGAGAAAAATGGGGTTATAAATATTTAGGGTGTTTAGTACGAGCAAGCTCGCGGATAAGTGGCTCACAATCGGTTTCACCAGATTGTTCGCTAAATAAATTGATATCAAATTTTTTACTTATAATCGTTGAGGTAACTGGACACTTCACTTGTTAACAACTTTTCTTCAGCGGAGAAATCAAGCGAAGCAGATTTCGGAGCAATTAATTTGCGAACTTGTGAGCAGGTAATTTCACTCACACACTAAACTTTCAGAATTCCAATTTGTGTAGTTTAAGTTTTGGCAGCATTCATCTTCTAATCCAGGTGTTACTGTTCCGCATCCTCCGACAAGCTGTTCCTCGTCGACAACATCTCTTGCCAAAAATCCCCACCAAGAAGTTTTTGTTTTGATTATTTCTCCAGTTTCAGAATTCATCTGAATCTTTACCCTTTCTCTTACAGGAATAAACCCTAATAATCTTGCTCTTTTTTGAGTCTGAACTTGATAAACCCCGTCCCCATCCAATTCTATATCTTCGCAATCACAATCCCTTTGTTTTATTTTCTCTTTTATTTTCTCCTTAACTTCATCAGGAAGAATTTTAATCACTCTTGTTTCATTGTTTTTGAATATTCCATAAACTTCTCCTTCAGCCTTATACAAAACAACTTTTGTTTTCATTTCAGCATCTTTTACTTTAATAATTGTGTTTCCTGATTCTCCTGCACGAATAGTCATCTCTCTATTTTTGAATTGGCATGTTGTAACAGAACCCTGGCACCTGCAATTTTCAGGACAGTTTCCTGGTTCAGCGTTTGCCTGTAGTTTATTTTGAACTCTCTGGATATTTTTTATTCTGTAAGCATTAATCTCCCCTGCCCTAGTTTGTTGCTGTGTCTGAATTTCGTTGTCTTCTCCTTGATTTTCTGTCTGAACTTCTGCCTGATTTCCTGAATCTTCAGATTGAGAATTATTAACACTTGCTTGATTCTGTGTTGTAAAACTAGTTATAGGTGCAGCTAATACAAAACTTGTAAGGAACATAAGGCAAATAATAAATACTATTTCTTTTTTCATAATTAGTGGAGGGAAAAAGAGTTTATAAAATTAACTGGGAAAATACTTCGCTCTGCTCAGGCATTGATGGCTCACAATCCGACGCTGTCTTTACTGAACAGGGTGGGGGAAACGTAAAAATTTTTGATTCACCCAGATTGTTCGTGGAGAGGAAGTTGTTAAGAGGAAAAGTTTATATATTATTTCAATGCTGTTTTTTTATGAAAATTTTAATATTAGAAAATCCAAAAGAACACTCCTACGAACATGGCAAATCTTTTTGTAAATATATTCATCTAAAAGGTCATGATTGTGAAATTGTAGAAAATTCATTGGAGGCTCACAAGAGATTAAAATCTGGGAGATTAAATATATTATAATTCATCATCATTCATTTGAAGATTTAATATTTCTAAAAAGATTTCATAATGATGTAAGATTTATTGGGTATAACTCTGATTTAAGTCAATTCCCCGAAGGATCCTTTACAAAGAAATTAAAAGAGAATTATGATAGTTTAATATATGGTTCCTCTTGTATTGATTTGTTTTTAATGAGTTAATTATTTTCTTTAAACACAAAACTCTAATTCATCTCTATTAGTATAAAATTATAAAATTTCCCCCCAACCTATCAACCTCCAATGCCCGTCGATATTTCGCGCGATTCCTAAATTATCACCTTTGATTGCAACTATTGGAATATTAAGGGAGAGTTCAATTTCTCTGTTAGAAATTTTCTCGACGATTCCAACAGTGATTGTCGTATTTACACTTAACATCAGCATTTCTTTTGTCTTGAATGGTTCGACAGCTTTCTGTTCTTCTGTTCCTAAAACTTCTTCAAATAATTCTGCTTTTACTTTTATCTTATTGCTTATCTCTGGAAGAGAATCTTTTGTTGAAATAATGCATCCAGTCAGAGAGTCTGTTTTTGTCATGAATGGATCTAATCCTGTTTCAATAGAGATGCTTGCCCCAGGGACAACTTTTTTCACTGATTCGTTTCCTTTGTGTAGCGAGAGAATTTTGGTTGTCAGGGTTTGGTAAGTTTTTTCATGACCTTTTTTTACACTTAATCCTGGTTTTATTTCAATTTCATCCCCTACATTTAATTCACCTTTTTTCAGAATTCCTCCAAGAACCCCCCCTTTTAATTTATCAATCTTTGTTCCTGGTCTGTTGATATCAAAACTTCTTGCAATCAGAAAGATTGGTTTTGAAGTAGAATCTCTTTTTGGAATTTCTAACTTTGTGAGTTCTTCTAATATCTTGTCTATGTTTACTCCCTGTTGTGCTGAGATTGGAATAATCGGAGAATTTTCCGCAAGAGTTCCTTTGACGAATTTTTTAATTTCTTTGTAATTTTCTAATGCCTGTTTTTTGTCTACCAGGTCTATTTTATTTTGGATTATAATTATGTTTTTTATTTTCTTAGCTTGTAGTGCCATGAAATGTTCTTTTGTCTGGGGTTTGATTCCTTCATTTGCAGCAATCACCAAGATTGCAGCGTCGATAATTGCAGCTCCTGAAAGCATTGTCGCCATAAGCATCTCATGCCCTGGCGCGTCAATAAAACTAATATATCTGATTGGCTTTCCTTTACTTTGCCCTTCCTTGGACAATGATGTAGAATATTTATCCCCTTCTTTATAGATTGTAATATCCGCATAACCCAATTTAATTGTAATTCCTCTTTTCAGTTCTTCAGAATGCGTGTCAGTGAACTTTCCAGTAAGTTTGGAAAGGATGGTTGTCTTTCCATGGTCAATATGCCCGACTACTCCGACATTTAGTTCTGGAATTTGGTTTGTCATGAAACTTTGAGAATAAGATAGGTTAAAAGGTTTTTGGGAGTTCTTCTCCAAGAGTTTTTAAATCTCATTTTCTTATTTATCTTATGTATGCCATAAGGAAATTTCTCAGACTTAAACAGATATCAAAACTGGGTGTTGTAGGATTTTTTGCAGCATTTGGAATTGCGCTCGTCGACACTATCTGGTCAATCTATCTTGAGGGCTATCTTCACAATCCGTCTTATGTTGGTTTCATCAGCACAATTTTCATGATTGTCGGGCTGGCTTCATATGTGTTTTTGATTCCTGTGGTCCAGAAGTCCAGCAAATCATTTTTATTTTTACTGGCCCTTGTGATGTTTTTTATCTCGTATACTCTTCTTAGTTTTGTTTCACATATTTATCTGATAATTTTTATTGGGGTTATTATTTCTGTTGCTGCCAGTCTGAAAGTGGAATCTTTTGGGATTATAATTGCAGACAAATCCAAGAGCAATGAAATCTCCAAAAATGAAAGTCTTATATATACTTGTCTTAATCTTGCGTGGCTGATTGGACCTCTTGTTGCAGGTTTTATTGCAAAGCTCTACGGATTCAATCGTGTTTTTATGTGGGCTGCAGGATTCCTGTTTTTGGCTTTTGTTTCATTTGAAAGTTTTAGCTTGAAAGACAATAAAAAAAGCAAGCCTTCAAAAGAGAACTTTTTTTACCTTATTAAAGAATTTTTTTCAGACAGACAGAGATTCTATATATACCTTATCAGTGGAGGGATCAGCGTCTGGTGGGCTTTCATTTATATTTATGGCCCGATTTATATTGTTGAGCACGGATTTGGAAGAGAGATTGTAGGAATTTTTCTTTTCAGCGTCGCACTTCCGCTTGTTCTTCTTGAATATGTTTTCGGTAAATTAGCTTCGAAAGTAGGTTTGAAAAAAATGTTTATAATGGGCTATATGATTATGGGAATATCTGCTATAACTTGTTTTTTTATTTCAAACTATTTTGTTTTATTTGGATTTGTATTATTGGCCAGTGTTGGGGCATCTATGCTGGAACCGACGACAGAAGCGTATTTTTTTGACATCACCCCCCGCTCTCAGAGAAGTAAATTTTACGGAATTTATGACACCACAATCGGAATCTTCTGCGCTCTGTCGACATTTTTATCAGGTATTGTCTTGCTGTGGTTTAGTTTTAATTACCTATTCTTGTTATTGGGAATTATTCTGATTTTAATGGCAGGCATTTCCACGAGGGTTAAAAACATTGTTGAGGAGAAGTGAGAGTTTGGGGTCAGAGGAATGTTTTGTTTTGATGTATTTTTCCTTTATGGAAAATAAAATCTTTAATATCGTCCTTTCCAATATCTTCCAATAATTCATAAGGTTTTGATTCTGTATTAATTCTGACCCTCATTAATCTTCTTGATATAGTTTCATCCATATATTCTGGATATTCATCAAATTCACTGAAAACCGTAAGTGCAGGAATCATTTTCGAAAATAATTCAAGTTTTTCCTCGTTGTTTTCACAATAAGGAATCTTATCAACTAACAACATAAAATCTGTGCAAATTTCACCAAATCTTTCTTCATCTATCCGCTCCAATGCTTCTTCAAATTTCTTAATTTCTTCTGAATCATAATAAAATTTTACTCTTCCATTATTACTTACAAAGAGGGTATTTTTGAATCCTGCTCCAATCAATTCTGTCAGATGTTCAGATTCTCCAATATGCCATGCTTTAATCTCTGATAAACTACAGAATCTTGTAACTGATTTTATGTAACCCATTTCCTTTTTAATATCTAATTCAGAATTAGTTATAAAATTATTCCTTCTTCTATTCTGCGGGTTTTTCAACTTCAGGCTGTTTAACTTGTTCAGGAAAAACCTCAGCAAGTTTCTTTTTTCCTTCTTTTAAAACTTTAAGATTAATCTGCACGATTGCATCTGAAATAACTTTTCCTCGAACTGTTTTTCTAAGTCTCAATCCTTTTGGTTTGTTTCTTGCGATTTTCTTTTTGCCTTCTCTTCGCGGGCGTTTTTTCATTCCTTTCCCATAAGTCAATAAAACTTTTTTCATCCCTATTCCCTCGACATTCTCCATCACTGTAAAACCTGATTTATCACTTGCACCCATTATCTCAAATTCATAACCTTCTAAGTCATTCGAGACCTCTTTACCATTAATTTTATTATGCAATTCCTTCCCGATAAAACCTGGCGCTTCAGATTCTATTTTGAAAGTTTTGCCTTCTTTGGTTCCAATGTTTATCTTGAACATAAGAATTAATTGAGAAATTAGTTTTTAAAACTTTTGAGTATAAATTTTTAGGGTTTTGGTTGGTGTATTGCTCACGACTTCGTCGTTCGGGATTGAGAGGGGGTGTTATCTAGGGAAGTATTTTTCAACAAATTTTGCAACCTCATTCTTTGCCATTACCTCTGATTCTAGTTCATCATACCTTTCATCAGCCTTTTCTACATCCTCGATGGTTTTCCATCGCCCAGATTTCTTAATATATTTAAGAAACTTCCTTGATAATTCATAATGTGGAGAATTTTGTTCGGTCATATCTTCTAATTGAGAAATCAAATGTTTTCTTCTTTCTTCTGCTTTAACTATTTCTCCGTCTTCAAACTCTAACCTTGCTTTAATTACAGCATGACTAACATAATGATAAGTTAATTTAGGGTCTTTGAAGGGTCTCTTTCTGTCATTTCATCGTCCTACTTTACACAATTGCACGCTTTATATCCTTGGTTTAGTGCCGTGGTTTTAGATTTGAATTTGATTTTGCTTCGCGGTTTTATGTTCTGGGCGTAGGCGCATGTATCGACGTGGAAT
>JAHKAF010000059.1 GCA_018825865.1 Nanobdellota archaeon
CCCAGCATTCCCCAATCTTCTTGTCGAGGGGCGTTGAAGGAACTTCCACAATAAGGGCAGAACTCATATTTATCACTCGCCTTTTTTCCACATTTTTTGCAATTTTTTCTCTTAAACATGTTTAGAATAACTTAGTTTTGTTTATAAGTTTTTTGGGTTAATCCCTCAAATATTTCTTTATATGAATTATTTCGCTGACTTCTTCATGGATTGTTGGTGCAGCTCCTTTTAGGAAGATTTCCTTGAAAGCTCGTGAGCTTGTGAATTTCTCTGTTTTTCTTATTTCCCTAATTTTTGGGAGCCACCACAATGCTATGAGTGCCCTTACTATTCCTCCGAGGATGAAAACTAATATTATTGGTTCTATGAAATTAGTATTTATGAATTTTATTAAAATTGCTCCTAATCCTGCTCCAAGAAATATCCCCATCCCCCAAAATAAATTATAATAAGATACTGCAAAGCCTCTCTTTTGAGCGCTGACATTATCATAAATAAAATTCTTTTCTGTTAAGTGAAATCCTGCCCATGCTATTCCGCTGATTGCCGAAGGAATTAGAATTAAGTAAATTGGGTTTGTGTTTAAGATCCATAAGAATGGTATAAGAACTATTAGTGCAGAGGCGATGCAAAGTGTTCTGTAGTTTCCATATCTATCTGCGAATTTGCCCCAAAGTTCCATCACAATAAGTGCAAAGGCAGTTCCTGCAAAAGTGATTATCATATAAATTACATAAGAGAATCCGAGATTTCTTAGTAAATAAACTGCTAATAATGGGCTCGAGATTGCAGTGGCAAAAGTGAAAAAGAATCTGAATATGGCTATCTTCCCGAAATTATTTTCCGGAGATTTTTTTAGGAAGTCCCAGAATGAGAAATAAGAACTTTTTTTCAGTTTTATTTTTGGTTCATATGATTTTTTGAAGAATCTTAAAGATATTAATCTTAAAATTAGGGCAAGAGAAAATAATACGCTAAAACCCATCATCGTCAATCCGCTTTTTTTTGAATAATCTAGGAGAAATGCTGCAACAATAACTAATACAACAGAAACAAAGCCAGTGACAAGGGCTCTTTTTGAAAACCATCTTCCTCTGTCTTTCTCGTCGACAATATCTCCCATCCATGAAAACCAAGCAGGGTGTCCCGCTCCTCCTGCAATTGTGTATAATGAAAATGAAAGTAAAAGTAAAATTGGAAGTGTATGGAGCAAGATTCCGTTGTAAAATAAAATTGCGATGGCAATAAATGGTGCCCACATTAATGCTTCAAAAAAAATTGTTTTAAGGAGAATTCTTTTTCTGGAATATTTCCCAATTAGGAGCGAACCAAACATCTGACTTAAAGGTCCTAGAAGACCAGAGATTGAAGTCAGCATCGCAACCATTGGGCTACTGGAATTTATTGCAATTGCAAAAGGAGAAACATATTGGTGCCCGAACGAATCTTTTGCTACGGCGAAAATCCCTTCTGTGATGCTGAGGTTTCTTGCCTGATGTTTTAATTCTTCAATTTTTGGAGAATCTTTTTTCACACTCTTTTTCATAGCAAATGAAAATAAAGGAGGTTAATAAATATTTTGAGATGGTTAAATTTTTATAGACGTTTATTTTAGATAAATCATGAAAAAGAAATTTTATGTTACGACACCGATATATTATCCGAATGATATTCCGCATATAGGGCATGCGTATACAACTATAGCAGGGGATATTTTGGCTCGTTGGTATAAATTGAAGGGTTATGATGTTTTCTTTTCTGTAGGTACTGATGAGCATGGGAAAAAAATAGCAGATACAGCGAAGAAGAACGGGAAAAGTCCGAAGAAGTTTGTGGATGAATTAGTGCCGAAGTTCAAAGATGCGTGGAAGAAATTAAATATTGATTATGATAATTTTATTAGAACCACAGACGAGAATCACAAAAAGGTTGTTCAGGATGTTTTGCAAAAAGTTTATGATAAAGGGGATATTTACATAGGAGAGTATGAAGGTTATTATTGTACTGGTTGTGAAGCATATTTTACAGGGAAGGATCTAGTTAATGGTTGTTGCCCAGTTCACAAGACCAAAATTGAGAAACTGAAAGAGAAGAGTTATTTTTTTAAGTTGTCCAAGTATCAAAAGAAGTTGTTGGAATTGTATAAAAAAAACACAGACTTTATTTCTCCTAAGAATAAGAAGCTTGAAGTTATCAACAGGATTAAAGAAGGATTAAATGATTTAAGTATTTCGCGGACGAGTTTTGATTGGGGGATAAAACTGCCTTTTGACGACGAGCATATTTGTTATGTTTGGTTTGATGCGCTCTTGAATTATTATTCAGCTACTCGGGAGAAAGGCAAAGAAAAATTTTGGCCTGCCGATGTTCATTTAATCGGAAAGGATATTTTGTGGTTTCATGCTGTTTATTGGCCTGCAATGCTGATGTCTGCAGGAATTGATTTGCCGAAGAGAATTTTTGCTCATGGGTGGTGGACTTTTGATAAGGAAAAGATTTCAAAGTCGCGCGGAAAAGTTATTAACGTCGACGAATTAATTAAGATTGCTGGAGTTGATACAGCGAGGTATTTTTTATTTCGGGTAACTCCTTTCGGCGACGACGGAGATTTTTCAGAGAAAGCTTTGATTGAAAGGCATAACAATGAGCTTGCTGATAAGTTGGGGAATTTGGTTAGTAGGGTTAGTGGGTTGATTGAACGAAATGGTTTGGAAAAGTGCGGGGAGAAAATACCTTTATCTAACGAATGGAAAAAATTACTAATTGAAGGGAAGGCAGAGATTGAAGTTTTAAGAGACCCTGAAGCAGAAGATAAAACTATGCATGTTTTAAAGATAAAGGGACAAAGAGATATTAAAAGAGGGGAACCTTTCCCTTTGATTATCTCAGAACACCTAGGGCTATTTTTTGAGGCAACTAGATTATTGGTAGAAAAACACTTTGAAACTTATGAGTTTGATAAGGCATTAAATGAAATCTTCAAATTTATTGACCATTGTAATTGGTATATTCAGATTAGAGAATTATGGAAATCTAAAGACAAGAGAGATTTATATGAGTTAAAGGAATCTATTTTGAAAATTGCAGAATTGCTCTCGCCGTTTATTCCTGAGAGTGCGGAGAAAATAAAGAAGCAGTTTAGTGCAACAAAAATTAAAAAGGGTAAAATCCTTTTTGAGAAGATAAGATGAAAAAATATTTTGAAAAGATAAGAAATTACTTGTGGGATAAAGATATACGCCCAATATTCAAGAGGGTAAATGCCTGCTCATTAGACAGAATAATTGGAGGGATGAAACCAATTCCTATTGAAGATATTAAAGATAAGCTTCCTCATAAATCTGCATATGCAATAAGATTAATCACCTCTTCTTAAAAGCCCCCGCTATCTTCTCGAAAATTGTTTCTTTGTCTTTGTCTGAATCGTATTCGATGTCAAGGAGTTTGGCTGCGATTTC
>JAHKAF010000004.1 GCA_018825865.1 Nanobdellota archaeon
AAATTAATTGATTCTCCAAATCTGCCAGATAACGAATGTGTATTCTTTGTTACAGATGCGGGCGTAGTTGATGAATGATTGATTAAAATGTTTAGAAGATGTCCAATCGAGGAAGAACGAGAGAAAAATAAGTTATTCTCTTATGTAGAAGGGGATTTTGAAAAAAAGAATTATGTTTCTGTAGTGAGGAGATATGAGACACTCCAGGAAGATTATCACATTTACCATTACGAAACTGAAAAAATTAAGAAGAATCTTAGAAAAATAGCTAATTATTATTTAGATGAATGTAAATTTCCAGATAATGAAACTTTAATTACTCTTGGAGAATTGCTATTAGGAGATGACTGGAATTCCATAAGAGAAGATAGTGAACTTGCTTATAGATTATTTAGTATGCGTTTAACAGATAATTTATCTAGAACTCATGAACTATGGATAAGTTATTTTGCAGAGCAATCTTTAAATTTTGATGACGATTCTTAATCACATCACAAAAGCATCGTGAACTGTTTTGTAAGAATGAAGTTCTTTTTTATCAAACCATAATTCAATTTCGTATTTGGCGTCTTTCTTGTCTGCTGAAGCGTGAATTAAATTTCTTACTGCGATTTCTTTTTTATCTGCGAGTTTATATGTATAATGTGAATAATCTCCTCGGATGGTTCCTGGGGCTGCCTTTTTTGGTTCTGTTGGGCCAACCATCTTCCTCACACTTTCGATAGCATTTATCCCTTCGATTACCATCGCAATTATTGGCCCAGTTGTCATCGCCTTTAAATTCATTTCCAAAATTTTTCTGCTGTGTCTTTCTTCAACATCATGATAGTGTTTCTCGAAAAAATCATTATCATACCAAACCATCTTCATCGCGATAATCTTATAACCTGCTTTTTCGAATCGGGTAATAATTTCTCCAACAAATTGTCGCATTACACAATCAGGTTTCAATAGCACCAAAGTTTTCTGCTTCTCCATGAAGATTATTCTTAAGAAGAGTTTATAAAATTTTGGTGCGTAAATAAAATCTGGTTTGCTACAGTTTCATTTATTATTACTCCGTTACTCAACATTAAGAAAAAGATTTATAAATAGAGTTTTCCTGATTGAGAGTAATAAAAGATGGTTGATAAAAAAGAGATTCTGATTATTGGAACATTTATATTTTCAATTGTAATTTTATCTATGTTTTTTGTTTTGGCTGCTGTAGCTGCACCGACGGGATTGATTATTAATCAAAATGTTACCCCTTTATATGATGAGGGAAATTTTACTGTTAACTGGACTGCAGGAGGGGTAGACCAAGCTAATTTTACTATTTATATTTATGCAGATGGCGTTCTTTATACAACAGATACTAATGATAGTATAAGTGGTTATTCTTTTTCTAACACAACAGAGGCAAATTATACTTTTACAATTGGGGCTGTGAATGAAACATTAGACCAATTAAATTCTACAAATATTTCAATGTATATTGATACAACTGCTCCATCTATATTAGTAACTAATTATACAAATGCCACCACAAAGAAGAACACAGACCAATTAACTTTAAATATTAATGTTACTGATGCCCTTTCAGGAGAGACAGGAAGTCAGTGTCTTATCGACGTTAATGGGACAAATCAGACTGTTGTAGTAACTGGCAATTGGTGTAATAGTTCTTCTATTAATTTAACAAATCTTGATGATGGATATCATATAATAAACATTTGGGTTAATGACACTGTTAATAATCTTGGACTGAATAATTCTTTTTTTGTTTTAATTGATACAACTTCTCCAACAGCTTCCTTCGGAACAAATCCAATTAATAATTATAATAGTTCAAGTGCTGATGTTGTTTTTGATTTAAAATGTGCTGATGGTTATAGTGCAAATGATTTAGTGCTTTATGGTAATTGGACATCTTCGGGGTGGCATGCAAATCAGACTAATGCCTCTTCGGTAAATAATACTTTTTGGAATATAACTGTTTCTGGAATTGTTGATGGAACTTATGTCTGGGGAGTTTATTGTAATGATTCTGCAGGAAATAGTAATTGGTCAATCACAAATAGAACAGTAACTATAGATACAACTTCTCCGTCAGCCTCTCCTGCATGTACTCCTTCAACTGTTGAGACAAGTGAGACTGTTACATGTACTTGTGGAGGTTCTGATAGTGGCTCTGGAATTAATAGTGGTGCTACTTCTGCAAGTTCAACTCCTTCAACAGTTAATTCAGGGACATTCACTTATGGATGCAGTGTTGCTGATTATGCTGGAAATACTGCAAGTGCATCTGCCACCTATATTGTGGAAGGACAGTCTAGTAGTGGTTCATCTAGTTCAGGAGGAGCAACCTCGACATTTAGTTATTCAAAAACAATTCCTCAGACAGCACAAGAATTTAAAGACATTAAGAAAATTGAGACATCAAGTTTTAGTGGAGGAGGGTTGAGAGCTAAAGAGAGAGTTAAAATAAAATTCAATGATGAAGAGCATTTTGTCGGAATAAGGGAATTAACAGAGACTTCTGCGACAATAGAAATTGCAAGCGACCCTGTTCAGGTTAAATTAGATGTGGGGGAAGATGCTAAGGTGGACTTTGATGAAGATGGTTATTATGATATTTATGTTAAATTGAATAAGATCATTAGTGGAAAGGCAGATATTACAATTGAATACTTGAATGAAATTATTCCTGAAGAAAAAGGGTCAGTTGAAACTACTGGAGAAGATGTAACTCCGAGAGAAGAAATAGAAAAGGAGTCAGAGCCAGGGGGAAAAAATTATACTTGGTTGTGGATTTTGATAATAGTTTTGGTGATTGTTGTTGGTGCAGGAATTAAGTATAAGAAAAAATAATTTCTGATAGTGTAAACAAAAATTAGTTTAATCTATTTTCATCTATTATTATTTGATTCCACGACATTAAGAAAAACATTTATAAATCTCTTTTTCTATGTTAGATTTAATAATTAACTTAAGGTTTTTAGGTTATTAAAAAAAAGATGATGATTAGAAATAAAAAGTTTATTTTATCGACGATAGTTTGTCTATTTCTTATTATGTTTGCTGTGAGTTTTGTTTCTGCTGATTTTATGACTTGTTGGTTGTATAGTGGGACTGATAATGCAACTTGTGTTGAGTCTGGTGGTAGTGGGTGCCAATGGAAAACTTTGGCAGAAGACCCATGGTGTACTTTTACAGGAGGTTGTTGTATGGATATTGGATGCTGGGATTATGATGGAACAAATTCTACAATCTGTGAAGCAAATAATGGTGCTATGAATTGTACATGGGATCCTTATATGACAATGTATTGGCCAGAAAATAATTCTATTATGTCTGTGGGAGGGTGTATGCAAGATTGGTCTGGGGATGAAGTGTGGGGAGGGATGAGTGATGGATGTTGGAATTACGATGGAGACAAAGCAGCTTGCGGACTTAATTCTTGTAATTGGAAACCAAATGATATTAATCAAAATTCTTGGTGTTGGATTAAAACGTTTGGGGATGCTTTGATGGAAAACTCTGCTGCTACAGCGACGGACATAGGTTGTTGTGAACAAACAGGATGTTGGAGTTACGATGGTAATGAGAGTACTTGTATGGCTGTGTTTGATGGGATGTGTTATTATGAAAATTCTAGTTATAGTGATGGGTGGTGTATGGCAAAGATGTGCAGTGATGCGAATGGTAATTTAACACAATGTAACACTTTGAAGAATAGTTTGTATATGCCTTGTAATTGGAATAATGATAGTGGACTAGAAGCGTGTGAGGAAGGAGGTTTTGGAGCCTATAATGATAGTGACTCTTGTTTTAGCCAGGGGGGATGGTATAATATGACTGGGGATTGTGTAATGCCTACTGATGGAGGAGTCATGGGTGGAGGCGGAGGTTTTATGTTTGGAGGAGGGGCTCATTGTTGGTTTGCAGATAACCAGCCAGGAGTTTGCGGGAATATTACTGGTTGTGCATATTG
>JAHKAF010000060.1 GCA_018825865.1 Nanobdellota archaeon
AAATAGTTCTTTTTATCCCTCGAAAAATTCTCAGAATTTTTCTACATTTTTTGCAAGCAAAAAACATGAAGGAAGTAAAAAGGAATCCTAAGAAGATTGAGTTATTGTTGAATAAGTGATTTAGTATATAAATTTTTAAAAGACAAGATTGATAATAATCTAAATGTATCAAGATTCATTTAAGAGTTTAAACCATGTTTCAGGAATGGTGCGTTTAATCCCTAATCAAGATGTTCTAGAATCATTCAAATGGATGAATATAGAACGGATAAAGCCTTTATTCATTCCAAAAGCATTTGTTAAAAGAACAGATAAAGGAAATTATTGTTCTAATTGTGATTATAGTTTTCAAGGAGAAGAAGAAAATTATTATTATTGCGTTAGTTGTTTAGAAAAACTTGCTTGTTGTGATGATGAATATTGTGATAAAGATAATCAAAGAGCTGAAGAATCTGCTATATCATTCTTAGAAGAATCTTTCAGAAAAAATTAAATACCCTTTTCTCTTCCTCTTTCTATGCCACACCAATGTGTAAAATGCTCGCGGATTATTCCTATCGCAAGTAAAGAATTGATAGAAGGATGTGGGGATTGTGGGGGGAGATTTTTCTTTTATATTCGTGATGAGCAGTTAGAGAAGATTAAGGAGAGTCCGATTGAGATTCCCGAGGAAGAAAAGGCCACAATTGAGAAGGATATCCGTGAGATGGCGGGGATTACCGACGAGGATGCGCCTGTGATTTTAGATATTGAATCTGTTAGGGCAGTTGGTTCTGGAAAGTTCGAGATTGACATTGTGAATTTATTCAGAAAAGACCGCCCATTAATCTACAAACTCGAGGAAGGGAAATATATTATTGATTTAGCATCGACATTAAGCAAAAACCTGAAAGATGTTGTGGAGATTCGGGATCCTCTTGGGAAGGAGAAGAAATAGTTTTATTAACTTAATTTAATTACTTATTTTATATGATTGGAAGGGAAGAAAAGAGATTTTGGCAAATTTTTTTGTTTTTGATAATCCTCTTGTTAGGAGTTGTTTCTGCTACTACTTGTAGTATTACAACTTCTTGTAATGCAGATAATACTGTGATGAGATTATCAACGACAACAAATGCTCATGGCGGATTATATAGTCAAACAAATTATAATCAATATTTATGTTGTGATTTTACTGGGACCCATAAGCCTGATGGACAAAACAAAGTCATAGGTTTATCTGCAGCTACAAATGCTCATGCAGAAATACCTTCTTTGAATAATTATGGAACACCTGTCTATTTTGGGAAGTTATCATGTACAAGTGGGGTGAGTTGTCCGAGCGGATATCCTATTGGGATGTTGTCCTTATCTTCTCAAAGCAATGCTCACTTAGGTTCCTTTAGCACGTATTCTACAAAAATATGTTGTTGTAATAGGGAAGATTGGACATGGACAAACAACTATCGATGTGTTGGGACCCTTAGACAAAGAGAACAAAAAAGAAAAATTTGCCCAGAATCTTATGAATATCAATGGATTGATTATGCTTGCGAGAGTGATGAAACTTGTCAGGGAGAAGGTGTTTGCATAGAAAATTGTAAATTCACGAATGCTTTTTGGAATCCAGAATCTGCAACTGAGCAAGATAGTGTTGCAATGATTATATCTGGAACAAATTGTGACAGCAAAAATATAAGGTTTGACATTTATGAGGATGATTTGATAGGTGATGACTTTGTTACTACAGTGAATAGTATTTATAATAGGGGAATCTGGGCGGCAACTTGGCAGGACGATGGAGGAGGAAACCCAGAATACTATTTTCGTGCTACATCTCAAAGCGCAGGTTCTTCAACAAAAACGAGTAATCTTTTAGAAGTGAGCACATTATGTGGCAATGGAGTAGTAAGTGGTTCTGAATTATGCGACGATGGAAGTAATAATGGGGTAGTTTGTTCTCCAAAGTATAGCTCAAGTTGTACTTATTGCAGTTCATCTTGTAATTCGATTACTCTTCAAGGACTTTATTGTGGGGATGGGATAATCAATGGATTGGAAGAGTGTGATGACGGCAATAGCATCAATAGAGATGGATGCTCCAATGAATGTAAGATTGAATGCCTGTTTAATTCTGCTAGATGGAGTACTACTTCTGCAACTGAAGGGGATAATGTTGCAATGATTATTGGGGGAACAAATTGTAATGGAAAATCAGTGAGTTTTAAGATATATGAAGATGATTTGGTAGGAGATGATTTAATAACCACAATAAGCGGAACTTTTGACAGAGGGACATGGACAACACAATGGGTAGATGATTCAGGAGGAAACCCAGAATATTATTTTCAAGCGATATTAGAAGAAGATACTAGAATAGAAAAAGTGAGTGGATTGCTAAGTGTTAGTCCTTTGTGTGGCAATGGCGTAGTAAGTGGTTCTGAATTATGCGACGATGGAAGTAATAATGGGGTTTATGGTTATTGTAATTTAGAATGTACTGGGACCGGAGAGTTTTGTGGAGATAGGGGTA
This sequence comes from Nanobdellota archaeon, assembly GCA_018825865.1. Taxonomy (GTDB): domain Archaea; phylum Nanobdellota; class Nanobdellia; order Pacearchaeales; family GW2011-AR1; genus JAHKAF01. The sequence goes on from JAHKAF010000060.1 coordinate 2,513, forward strand.
TTAATGGGTTAGAAGTTTGTGACGATGGAGCAAACAACGGGCAATATAGTTATTGTAAGGCTGATTGTTCTGGGATAGGGCCTTCAATGGGAGATGGGATTATTAATGGTCTGGAAGAATGTGACGATGGTAATTTAATAAATGAGGATGGATGTTCAATTACTGGCCAGTTAGAAACAGAAATTTTTTGGGCAGATAAAAGTGGAAACAAAATTGGGAATGACATAAATGTAGAAACGCATGTGGGTGAAACTATTAAATTAATTTGGAATAACACAGGACTATCTCCAAGTACTACTTTTGAAATTTATGAAAATGATTTAATAGGGAGTGATTACATAACCACAATAAATGGAGTTTTTTCTAGTGAAGGAAACGGGATAGTTACAGGGGAATGGACAATCACTCAAGAAGATTATGAAAAAACAGAGGCAGGGGATGTGAATGAATTCTTCTTTAAG
>JAHKAF010000061.1 GCA_018825865.1 Nanobdellota archaeon
AAAGAAGTTGTGATTATTCCAATTATGGTATGTAAAGATCCCCTATGTTTTATTGGTATTTTAGTTACAAATTTTGATAAAGGATATTCAATCCAAGATACAAGATGAGCCAAGTAATAAAGAGGTTCATTTTTAAAATTAGAATAAATATATGAACCTTTATTATTGCTATCTGAATCAGGTAAAATAGCTCCTAAAAAATATAAACCGATTCCTATTAATAAATTGAAATTAAGGATTTCAAAAAATCTTTCTTTTAATAAAAAATAAGTTAAGATGAGAACTGCTATAAGAATTACTAAGTGAATTTGCAAATGTTCCCTTGCTTTCATTTTTTACCTCCATACTTAACATAATAAACAATAATCAGAGCAATAAGAAACCCGAAAAAATAAGGCAAAAAAGTATAAAGAAAAATCACAAAATCCCCTTCGCTACTACTTAAACTAGTTAATCCAGAAAATAAAAATCCGAAGATGAGCCACCATTTCATCTTTTTTATGAATCTTGGAAAATGTTTTTTTATTGAATCTAAAATTGGACTATTCATAAAAAAACAAAAGAAATATTTGTTTAAAATCTTTTCGGCGAAGCCGACAAATTATCCAAAAAATTAGGAACTCGAATAATCAAAACCATTTTCCTAAATCTTTTTGTTTCGCCTTTTCTCCAGCAACTCTCAATTTGTCTAATTGTTTATCAACCCTCTCCTCTGAAAAATCATGCCTTTCCACAAGAATCTCTTTTATTTTCTCCTCGTCAATCTTCTTAAATTCAAATTCTGCATCAACAACTGCTGGCTTATGAAACAACTGGAAAATCTCCTGCCAATCAAACCTGTCCTCTTCAGGAAGACTCATCAATTGCTCAGCAACACTCTGAAAAATCAAAACCGGCTGTTGGTATTTTCTTACAATATCCAATGCTCTTTTCTGTCCGATTCCAGGAATTCCCTTCGGATTATAATCTGTCCCAACAAGAATCCCTAAACAAATCAACTGGTCCAAATTAATCGCCAACTTATTCAAAACATCTTCCAACTCAATAATCTCTGGTTTCACTTCAACATAACCAGAAAAAGTTTTCCTTCTTCTAGAAAGTGTCAAATTCTGAATTAACCGCGGAGCACCGAAGAGAAGACTATCATAATCCTGACTAACACTTGAATAAACCTCTTCTTTTATCTTACACAAATAAGCTGCCTCTGCCTCTCCCTCGCTCGGAGCCTGCACAACAAAAATCCCCATCGCCTCCAACAATTCCTTACTCTCCTTAATCATCTCATCATTTAACCGAATCAACTGACTTCCATATCTTCTCATTGATTCAAAATCTTCCCTTTGCTCAGCATCCTCAAATCTTTCATTCGCAAGCTCCCTTCCTTTTTCCCGTCCTTCACGAGTTTTACCCTTAAGCGCAGGCGGCTCCCCGTCAAAAACATAAACCAATTTCAGACCTTCAGAAAGCAAACTAACATTCCTATAAAAAATCCCAGAAAGATGACTTGTAATTCTCTTCTTATCATCCATCAACGGGGTGCCGTCAGCCTGCCGAATCGTCGACAAAAACTGATACAAAATATTAAACGCATCAACAACCACCGTCTTCCCCTTAAGCGCAACAAACTCAAGTTCTTTTCGCGGAATGATATCACGTATGTTTAAACCCATCAAATTCAGAAGAAGAGGAAATATAAATACTTAACTAAGACACCTTACCAACTAAATAATTTTTATAAATCTCTAAATTTTCTTCGCGATGTCTCCTATCAATCCAAATACGCAATTTCTCCGAATCTCTATTTTCTGGTTGAAATCTGTCACTTCCTATATGATCATAATTAAATTCTACAGGTTCAAATTTAAAACTCTCTATTCCTTCTGACAATCTTTCTGAAACCGGTTGAAAATATTGGAGCCAATCTCTTATAGAACTTACAAAACTTTCTTCAGGCCTAAATAAAATCATTCTATGCATCTCTTGATTACTATAATTTTTTAAACTCAAGTGTTTATTTTTCTTAAAATAATTTTTTTTAATAGCATTCCTAAAAAATGTTTCACCATCTTTATAAAAAATAGGGGTTACTCTTCCTTCACTTTGTAAAACCCTATAAACATGATTCATAGTCTTTTTAGGATAAACTCTATCAATAAGCAAGATTTTTTCCTCATCTCCCACAGAAATATAATTAGTCTTAATCCCTGGAGCTATTTCAACAATTACAGGTTCAACTCGTGAGGCAGAAGCTTCTAATTTAGATATAAGATAATCTCTCATATGATTTCTTTGTTTCTTAGTTATCCCCATAACTTCACCACTATATAATGATATATAAACTTTACGATTCTACAAATTCCTAATCTTTAAATAACTAAGATACTTTCAAATAAAATGGAAACAGATTTCATTCCAATAGACTATAATTATTTTGATTTTGAAGGTAGAAATTACGCGAAAATATTTGGCAGAAACAGTAAAGGAAAAAGAATTTGTATAATTGATTCATGTTCTATTTATTTATGGGCAATTCTGAAAGATGACTTAAAACAAGATAAAATAGAAAAACTCGTCGGTAAAATCAATAAAATAAAATTAGACTTGAAAGGAAGACAAACAAAAGTTGAGAAAGTTGAGATACACAATAAAAACTTCTTAGGGAAAAAAGTCAAAGCACTGAAAATTTTCGCTACAAATTACAAAGACCTTCACGACATTGCTGACAAACTTGATTTCCCAGAGATTACAAACAGGCGAGGATATGATTTAGGATTCGTAACACATTATATAATCGAGAGAAAAATTAACCCTCTCTGCTGGTATGAAATAGAAGGTGACTTACTAAATAATTCTCTGGAATTAGGGGGAATTGACATGGCTCTCGACGTGGATTATTGTATAAAACTAAAATCATCAAAACAAATAAAAGAAAAGCCATTCACTCCAAAAGCCCTCGCATATGATATAGAAACTAATGACCTGCAGATTGGCAAAGGAGAAATTCTTATGATCTCTTTAGTTTCAAATAATTTCAAAAAAGTAATAACCTGGAAAAAAGCAGAAGGTAAAAAGCAGAATTGGGTTGAATATGTCAAGGACGAATCAGAGCTCCTCGAGAAATTTGTAGAATATGTGAAAGAAGTTTCTCCTGATTTTCTCGTGGGATACTATTCAGATGGGTTTGATTTGCCCTACATTAAAGCACGAGCAGATAAAAACAATGTAAAACTCCCTTTGGGTTTAGACGGAAGCCAGCCAAAATTTTCAAGAGGAATTGATATACGAGGAAAAATCACTGGAATAGTCCATGTGGATATTCTCAAGTTCATAAGAACTGCTTATGCCCAATATATGCAATCTGAAACATTATCTTTAAATGAAGTATCTAAAGAATTTCTCGGGGACACAAAAAAAGATTTTGACGCACATATCATCACAAAAGACATCAAATGGGAAAAATTCTATGAGTACAATCTACATGATTCTGTATTAACTTTAAAACTCTTTGAAAAGTTCTGGCCTGATTTATTAGAATTCACAAAAGTTATACAAGAACCGATTTTCGACATTTCAAGAAATGGATTATCCAAACAAGTTGAATCATACATTCTACATAATTTAGAAAAGTTTAATGAGATTCCAGAAAAAAAACCTGTGCATAAAGAGATTCGAGATAGAAAACACAGCAAAAGCGTCGAGGGAGCATTTGTGTATGAGCCAAAACCAGGGCTTTACAATGACCTTGCCATATTCGATTTCACCTCGATGCATACCAGTATAATCATCTCAATGAATATTTCAAAAGGAACTTTACTTGAAAAAAAAGAAAATGCCCCTGAACTCCGCAATTTGGGGACTCGCCCCTCCTTGGGGTATGCCGAGCGGCACAAAAAATTCCATGAATCTCCAGAATTAGAATTCCAAGGCAAGAAAACAAAATTTTATTTTTCAAAAGAACCAGGATTTTTCCCCTCGCTGTTAAAGGAAATATTTGAAAAAAGAAAACAATACAAATCAGAGTACAAAAAAAATCCAAATGTGATTACCAAGGCAAGGAGCAATGCATTCAAACTCCTGTCAGCATCAGCCCACGGATACATTGGTTTCTTCGGAGCAAGATATTATTCTTTAGAATCTTCAGCTTCTATTCTTGCATTCGTAAGGAAGTTTAACAAAGAAACAATTGAGAAGACAAAACAAGCAGG
>JAHKAF010000062.1 GCA_018825865.1 Nanobdellota archaeon
CTCCCCATTCTTTGTGTAATTTGGGGTCCCATGTATTCCATCCCCCAGGATAGAAACCAAATCATTCAACCTACACCAAACCCAGCCCCTCGGCAACCCATAAGGAATTTCATCGTCGGCAATCGCAGGCAATTCTTTCCCCTTCCTAATCTTCCCCTCTTTAATCAGTTTTTCCTTTTCCTTTTTTATTTTCTTTAATAATTCAGATGCAGATTCGTCGTCGGGATTTTGCGGAACGAGTTTTCCCTGAACAGCTTCAGAAAGAATTGATTGTTTTAGTTTTGTTAAGAGGGTTTTATCGTGAAAAACATTTTTTTCTAATTGTTTTATTTCATTTTCCATTGAGTTTATTTTTTTAAGGATTTGTTTTTGCTCGGAAAGGGAAAGAAGAGGGATTTCTAATGGAAGAAATTTTTTTGGTTTTAATTCTGTTTTAATTCCTCCTCCAATCTGGGAATTAACAATATCCTTAAATGTCTTGCTTTTCAAAAACCATTTAAAATATTCCACATTAATTTTATTTTCATCAAATTCATAAGAGGAGTAATGTATCGTCGCTGAAATATCTTCATCACCTTGATAAACTGCGATAGCCCCCTTCTCCACATTAATTCCTGAGATAACCAAATCTCCTTTTTTAATTAATATCATATTTGTATTTGTTTTTTTGCCCTCGAGAAAATGCATATTTCCAGAGAAATCAATTTTTTGCAATCTTTTCAAATTTAATTTATTTGCTTCAGCAGGTTTGAATCTTTCAGGTCTTTCTTTTAGGAAGGAGGAAATTTTAGTTTTCATTTTTCCAAAACCTCCCCACTTTCATCATCAACCCAAACCCCATTTATTTTAGTTTTATTTTCCCAAAGGCTATCTCTTTTACCTTCCCCAATAAAATCCAACTCATAAACCTGCAACTCCGCCTCGCCCAAAGCATCCGCCCACTTTTCAGCCAACTCTTTTCCCGAACTCCAAAAAATCATATTCCTCTGGATAATAACAAAGAACTGCTCAGTTAAAATTGAATAAGAAATCTCGCATTCTTCATCATAAAGTTTGCCTTTTCCCTCCCCTAACAATTCAATATTTTCCAAAACTTCATCATACTCCAATTCAAAAACTTCTTCTACATTCCCTTCATCTAATTTCAAAATCTTAATTCTTCCCTTTGGCAAAAACCCAATAAAAACATCCATCAACTCCTTATGTTCTCCCAAATCAAATCCGAAATAATGTCTGGGCTTAAACTCAACATACCAATCAAATCCATTTTCTCTCTCAATTTCATCAGTACTTTTTCCTATCATTCAAAACCTCCCAACTTCCCCCTTTTACTGAACCAATCCTTTTAATTTTCCCTTCTCTCTTTAGTTCTTTCAAGTCTGATTCAACAGTGCTTTTGTTTATTCTAATTTCCCTTGCGAAACTCCTTTTGGTAAATCTTTTTTCTTTTATTGCTTTTAAAATAAATTTCTTCCGTTCTTCTTTGGCTGGTTTTTGGCTGGTTTTTGGCTGGTTTCCCCCAACCTTTTCCCTCTCAAAAATAACTGTGAAAAAGCCTGTACTTTTGAATTCAACACCCAAACCATATTCCTCCATAGCATCTCGAATTCTCTTGATTCCTGTTCCTGCCTTTTCAACATATGGAGTTCTTGATAAAAGGTCAAATAAAATCTTATTTCTAGATAAACTTATTTTTCCTAAATCTTCTTTTTTCAACCCCTTAACTAATCCTCCAGGGCTACTTATTTCAACACTATCAATAAAAATATTAATTTGAATATGCCCGTTTGAAAAATAATCCCTATGAATAAAAGCATTCATCAATGCCTCTCTAATCGCATTTTTAGGCAACTCAAACTTTTCTGTTCTTTCGCGCTCAATAATATATTTTGTATTTAATTTAGAAAGAATAAAATTATAAGCACTCTCATAATTAGAAATCAAATCAGCATCAAACTCCTTCTTGTCAATTATATTACTTGAAGTCCCCTCGAATAAAACACAGGTAACCTTCCCCTGTAAAAAGAATTTAGAAACTCTATGACAAAACATCAAAACCCCTGCATTAACTAAATAATTATTTTCTAATAACCCCAAATTTTTTAAAATTGTTTTTTTGTCCTGATTGTCTGTGATATTTGCCAATTTCAGAAAATTTTTAAATTTATATTCATCAAAATCTTTTTCCAAATCAAAACTTTTATTGGATTTTTCATCAAATGAAATTAAACCCTCTTCCTTAAAAAATTCCCTAAGTTCGTCTCTTTTCAATTGCTGGGAATTAGCCCCAACTCTAAGATAAAAATGCCCTCCAACAGAATACGGCTTTTTATTTCCTTCGGGAACATTAATAACAATTAAATTTTCCACTTTGTCAATTGAAACTTCAAAAGGGGGATCCATATTACGGGCTATTTGTTGAATTTGTGAGGTTTGTCTATTAGAAATATCAGCCCCCTTAACTTTTCCATTATCGTTCACCCCGAGAATAATCTTTCCCCCGTCAGCATTTGCAAAAGCACAAATCTCTTTTCCAATAGAAGGATTAAAACCCTCCTTAAACTCTAAACCATATCCTTCTCCTGTTTTTATAAGATTTAATAATTCCGCTTTATCCATCTCAAACCTCTCCTTTAATTTTCTCGATTAATGCTCTTGAATTATCAAAACTCTTTTCTAATTTTTCTAAAATTTCTTTAGAACTTAAATTCTCCTCTTCTGCCTTTCCATTAGGATTATTTATATCAAGATTAAAATTTCTTTTCTCTATTTCTTCGATAGAAACTTTCCAGCAATTATTCTTAAATTTTTTATTATTTCTATCTTTCCACCATTCTTTTTCTAAATCAAACTCTTTTATTTGAATTGGCTTTCCTTTATTGTAAGTTTTATATCCTTCTGGAAGTGGATGTTCAAAATACCAAACATCTTTTGTCGGTTTTCCTTTTTCAAAAAATAATAAATTTGTTCTAATCCCAGTATAAGGATTAAACACACCATTGGGTAGACGAACAATTGTATGCAAATTAAATTCAGACAATAGTTTTTCTTTTATTCTCGTTTTAACTCCTTCTCCAAATAAAAATCCATCTGGAAGAACTAACCCACATCTCCCTTCATCTCTTAACAACTTCATAATCAAAATTAAAAACAAATCTGCGGTCTCTCTTGTTTGGAATTCATTTGGGAAATTCTTTTCAATTCCATCTTCTTCTGCTCCTCCAAAAGGAGGATTTGTAACAACAACATCAATCATATCTTTTGAAGAATACTCTCTCAAAGGTTTGGATAAAGAATTATCATGCTTAATATTTGGCTCTTCAATATCATGTAAAATTAAATTAGTCATGCAAAGTAAATGGGGTAGCGGTTTCTTTTCAATTCCTCGAATATTTTTCCCTAAAATTTGCAACTCTTCAACATTATCAACTTCTTTTCTCATGTTCTCTAAAGAAGAAATTAAAAAACCTCCTGTCCCGCAAGCAGGATCTAAAACAATTTCCCCTAATTTAGGATTAACCATATCTACAATAAATTGAGTAACTGCCCTCGGCGTATAAAACTCTCCTGCACTTCCAGCACTTTGTAATTCTTTTAAAATCGCCTCATAAATATCATTGAACAAATGTCTATCCTTTGAAGAAGTAAAATCAATTTTATTTATTTCATTAATAACCTGTCTCATTAAAACTCCATTTTTCATATAATTATAAGTGTCCTCAAAAACCTGTCTTACAATCTGGGCTTTCCGATTATTTTCAACATCTAAATTTTTAATCTTTTCAAAGATTTTTTCATTAACGAAATTCATGAATTCATCCCCTGTAATTCCCTCTTCATCTTTTGCCCAATTTCTCCACCGAAATTCTTCA
>JAHKAF010000063.1 GCA_018825865.1 Nanobdellota archaeon
AAACAAGCTTTAACTATTGCAAGTTATTATAGAGCTAAAAATTATATTCAAATGGAATTAGGCAAAGCCAATGTGAGATGTGGGGATTCTAGGTTATTATCTAAGATAAAATGTGAGACAACATCAAAAGGCATAGATTTAGTGATAACTTCTCCTCCTTATGCGACCGCCCTCCCTTATTTAGATACTGATCGTTTATCTTTGTCTTTTTTACAATATTTAAATAGTAAAAGTATAAAAGACAAAGATAGGGATATGGTTGGAAACAGAGAAATAAATAACAAAGAAAGAAAAAAGTTAGAAACTAATTTGTTAGATAATTCTGACAATCTACCAAATCAAACCATTTCATTAATTCATAAAATTTATAACTCAAATAAAGACTGGGAGGTTGGTTTCAGAAGAAAAAATAAAGCTGCTCTTTTATATAACTATTTTTCAGATATGAAAAAAATTATTAATGAACTTTATTTGGTAATGAACAAAAACGCTTCTTTGTTCTTGATTGTTGGCAACAACTTTACTATTGCTGGGGGTAGAAAGATAGAGATTACAACTGATTGTTTGCTAGAAGAAATTGGAACAGAAATAGATTTCAAATTAATTAAATCATTTCCTATTACCGTGACAGGGGATAATTTAGTCCATAGTAAAAATTTAATTAAACAAAATAAAATCATTCATTTGAAGCGATAAATCCTAAACTCGCGGCTTTCATTAAAGTTTCTTGGGGGGAACATTTATTTCCCACATTAGCATTAAATTTAGCAATTTTTATTTCTGTTCCTGCTCCTCCAACTTGGCAAATATTATTAGATAAAAACTCTTTAATCTTCCTAAGTTTAGGCGTAAAAAAATCTTCAATTTCTTTATTGTCGTAAAACATTGAAATTATTTTAATTGAAGAGTAAGTAGCGCTGATAGATGGAACTAAATAATCATTATTGAATCTTTGTCTTCTTTTTGTATTCTCATCAATTTTAACTTCTTCAAATAAATATTCATAAAATCCCCCTTTTTCTTTTGAATAATGTTTTTCTAAAAACTCCACCAAACCTTTTAGTTCAGTTTTTTCAATTTCAACTTTCCCTTGAATTAATTTTTTTAACTCAAGAATATTGCTTTTAACGCCTAGATACTTTGTTTCATCGAACAAATTATCTATAACCTTTAAGGTTGAAGAAAACTCTATTTCAGATGTCTTGTTTAATATAGATAAAATCTTGACTGCAAATAATGATTGGAATACTAATTCAGAATGAAACCTTCTATCTTCAATAGTATTTGAAATTGTTAGAGGATAAAACCAACCAGAAGATTGAAAATTTTTTATTACTAGTTCCCCTAAAGAATTTGGGTATGTCTTTAATCCTAAAATTTTTGATAACAAAAAGCCATAATAGCTAGAATAAATATCCTGCTCTGGTGCACTGTTTTTTAACAAAGAAAATAAAGGATTGTTTGGAGTTGAAGCCATGAAACAATTGTTTCTTTCACAATTTTTAAGAAATTCTTTGGATGATAGGAGAAGTTCTTTTGAAAACTGACTTTCAATTAAATAGATGCCTAAAACAGTGTGAAAAAGATCTGAAATTGTCCAAACATTACTATTTGAAATAAACTGTTCACTTAATTTTGAAAAATAAGTTTTTTCTTGCAATATATCTTCTTTGTTTATTGGTAACATGAAATGTAATCTAACTAATTCCATATTATTCATTTTTTTTCACCCATTTAATAAAATTATTGGAAATTATTGAATCTCTCATTAAAGAAAATAAAAGAGGCGCAGCACTAGATTTGCATCTTAAATCAATTCTTGCTATTCCACTTCCTGTAAACTCTATGTGTCGAAACAAACTTTTGTATTCTTCCATAATTGGAAAATTAGTAAGAGCCCATTTTAATAGTGCTTCTGAAACTTCAGTTGATCTACTTATTCCTTGTCCTTTTTTACCCCCCCTACTTATTGGGACTAGAGTTTTCAAAGAAAAAGCATTAATCTCTGGAAAATATTTAGTCCCCACTTTTATCAACCAATAATCAAACACATCATAAAGATTAGGGAAA
>JAHKAF010000064.1 GCA_018825865.1 Nanobdellota archaeon
ATATATATTAAAAGAACTGACTCCGAAGAATTTATAAATTAAAATAGGTTAAACCCTATATGGGTGAAAGAACAGAAATCTTAGTGAGGATTGGTGTAGCGATAGTATCTGGAATCGTCCTTGGTGTTTGGAGATGGTTTGTAATAGTAATAGGATTTATTAACTGGATTTATACTTTATTTGCTGGTAAAAGAATGAAAGAACTTGCAGAGATGAGCGAGGTTTGGAATACCCAAATTTATGTTTTCTTAAGATATATGACTTTGGTATCAAATGAAAGACCTTTTCCTTTTGAAAGTTTGACAAAGAATTTTAGCAAGTTTAAGAAATGATTATTTCTTTATACCTAATCTTTCTAACTTGTTTTGAACATGGTTAAACAGCGTCGATGAAATTAACATTTGATGTGCCCCGGAGTGGGTTTGTTTATCAAATTTAACTTTGCCAAGATAAGTTTGGTTTGTTAAAATTTTCTTAATCCCATTAACAGAAAACCCGTATTTCTTTGATAATTTTGTTAAACTAATATCTTGATTTAAGAATTCTTGGAAAACTTCCTGGACTTGATAAGAATGTTCTGTGGGAACAAGTTTTTTATTTTCTATTTTATATCCCCAAGGTGCCCGAGTGATATGATTCCCATCTCTTGCTTGTTTATCCATTGCAAATTTTGTTCTTTCTCCTGTAACATTTCTCTCAAATTCTGCAAACGCTGAAATAATATGAAACATCAATTTTCCAGAAGCAGAGGTTGTTTCAATTTTATCTTGAAGGGAAACAAAATCAATACCCCACCCTTTAAGTTTTTCTATTGTTTCTATTAAATCTCTCAATGAACGAGAAAACCTGTCTAGTTTGTAAATAAAAATTGCTTGGAATTTTCTATATTTGGCATCTTCGAGGAGCAGCTGCATTTCAGACCTTCCCTTAATATCCTTCCCTGACTTTCCTTCGTCTTTGTAAATATTAAAGATAGCATACCCCAAGGCAGAAGCATAGTTTTTCAGGGCTTCTTCTTGTGCTGCTAAGGAAACACCGTGTCTTGCCTGCTCTTCTGTCGAAACGCGGATATAAATTGCTGCAAGAGGTTTTGTTGTCATTTTTAGTAAGAAACGTGCACTTAGGTTATAAATGTTATGGTTCACGTTAGTTTAGGGTGCCCTAAGTTCATGGATTTTAGAGAGAAATTGAAAGAAAAGGTGAGTTATTTTTTAAGAGTTCCTTGTAATGACCCCAATCAGCGGTATCTGGTAAAGATTTGGATTTTTTCTTAAATCCTCTTCATATTTATTGGGATTCTCAACAAGCTTAGACTCATTAATAAATGCAGAACCCTCAAAAGTCTTTGAAGTGGATCCATCTGGATGATATATAATCATTCTTTCATTATGTTCTGCTTCAGGATCTTTTTCTCCATGATAATGGAAAGGTTTTCCCTTCCCAATATTATCTCTATAAAGTCCTGGCTTTATCAGTTTATCCATTTAGTTACTTAATTTAATACTTAAAAGAATTGTTGTGATATATTAGGGGGATTTTTTCATTAACCCTAGTTTTTGGGCGAGGGCGTGCACTTAGGTTATCTTAGTTCAATAGATTAATTTTCCTAAGTCTTATCAAAAGGTATGATTCTAATTAAAATAATTATAGTTTTTAATCCCAATTATCTTTCAAAAAGTGTGATGTTAGGTAAATAAATATTACACTAATGATTGTGATGAATATTGAGGTTAGGATGCTTGAAATTTCTAAGTTTTGTATATGGGTGATAAATTGAACTGCTGATTGAGAAATATCAAAAACAGTCTGTCTCCAAGTAAAGGCTATGGTGAATCCTAAAGTGATTGTGATCAATAGCCTTGCTTGTTTTTTGAATTCTCTTTTAAATTTTCTTCCCAAAATAAAAAAATCGTATAATCTCTTTTTCATTTCAATTTTAAATATTCAATATTGGATAGTTTATTAATATTTTGGGGATTTTATTTTACTAATACTAATCCTTGGGTTTATCGTGCACTTAGGTTATCTTAGTTCAATTATTTATCTATCAAAAGGATTTAGGATTGTTTGAAGAGTTGTTTGTAGATATTTATCGACGATAAAGATTCTTTTATTATTGTTCTTTGGACAGGTGTTTAAATTCGTTCTATGTGTTTATGGTTGTTTGGACAGCCTGTTTACATTTATTTTTTTGTTTAAACAACCTAGTTTTTTAGAAAAAATTATCTTTATGGATGACTTTAAAGATAACTTTGTCGTCGGATAAAGTTAAATTTTGTCGTCGGCAACAAAAAGTTTTTAAAGTTAATATGATAAGATGGTTGTATGTTTGACTGGTTTTTTAGAAAAAAAGAGGTAGAAAGGATAAAAGAGGAAACGAAAAAAGGATTTGAATCTGTTAAAAGAGATTTTATTTCTGTGGGTAGTTGGATCAAACACCTTGATTCTGAAAAAAATCTTCAAGAAAAGGAACTAAAAGATATTAAAGATGTTTTATCGACGATACGAGAAGAAATTGAAGGAATAAAAAATGTTATTTCAGTTATGGGGGAATTAAAACCAATGAAGGTTTCTAGTAAGTCCAAACGGCTGTCCAAAGAACAAACAACTGTTTATGCTGTCCAAACGGCTGTCCAAACGGCTGTCCAAACACCAAATTTTGAACAATTTTCAATAACAGAGAGGGCTATTTTATGGATTTTGTTAAATACTGAAATGAGATTGAGTTATCATGATGTGGCTACTATACTTGGAAAAGAAAAATCAACAATTCGTGGCCAAATAAATTCTATAAAACAAAAAGATGAAAATTTAATAAAAGAGGTTGTTGAACAAAATGGTAAAAAAAGGGTATATATTCCTGAAAATTTGAAAGAGATCATACTAAAAAAAGCAAAAGTGAGGGTAAATCAATCAAAAAAATATAAAAA
>JAHKAF010000065.1 GCA_018825865.1 Nanobdellota archaeon
GGATGAAACAACTCAAAGCACACACTTAAGTTTTAAACAGAGAATTAAACGTGCCTTCGCAATTATTCTTGGGGCATATTTTACATCTTTAGTTGCTTTATTCCCTCTGATGTGGGCAGGAGCAGGTTTACTAAAAGGATTCGCAATCACAACAATTATTGGAATTACTGCAGGAGTGTTAATTACACGCCCTGCTTTCACAGACATAGTAAGAATGATTGAGGAATAAAATGAAAATAGGGATAATTGGTTTTGGTTTTGTAGGAAAGACATTTGTAAAAGTGTTCAAAGAATATTTCGAAGTTTCTATATATGATAAATTTAAAGAAGATTATAAAAATCCAGAAGTTCTAAATAATTCAGAAATTATCTTCATTTGTGTTCCTACCCCAATGATGGAATCAGGAGAGATAGACCTTTCAATAATTCATGAATCAATGGAATTGCTCTCTTCAATGAAATTTAAAGAAAAACCGCTAATTGTAATCCGTTCGACAGTAGTTCCTGGGACAGTAGATTCACTTAAAGAAAAATATGATTTTGAGATTATTTCAAATCCTGAATTTTTACGTGAAAAGACTGCAGTTGAAGATTTCAAAAAATCAAATCGGATTGTTATAGGAGCAGATAAAATTGAAAATTCTGAGAAATTAGAATCTCTTTACAAAATAATATCCCCCAATATAAAATATGTAAAGGTTGATAGCAAAACTGCAGAAATGATTAAGTATGCTTCAAATGTTACTTTATCTGGGCAAATAGCAATTGCAAACGAGATTTATCAAATCTGTAAAGTTCTTGGAGTGGATTATGATATTGTAAGAGAAGCACTCTTATGTGATTCAAGGATAGGCAGAAACATTGAAGTTCCAGGTCATGATGGAAATTTTGGTTTTGGGGGGAAATGTCTTCCAAAAGACCTTAATGCATTAATTTACCTCCTCTTTGAAAAAGGATATAATCCAAAATTATTAAGGGAGATATGGGAACTGAATAAGAGAATAAGAAAAAATAAGGATTGGGAAAATATTCCTGGAGCAACATCACAAAACAAGGATTTTTGGGTAATTGAAAAGGAAAGAAAATCAAAAGATATATTTTAAAAGCCACAAAAATATTTAATTTTATGCTTCCCAGAACACATACATTTCTTGGAATTATCTTTTCTTTAGTAATAGCTTATTCTTTTAATCTCTCTCTGATTGCAGGAATAATAATTTTTTTGTCTTCAGTGTTAATAGATGTAGATCATTATTTGTACTATGTTTATAAGAAAAAAGATTGGAGTTTGAAGAGAGCGTATAATTTTTTCATAGTCGGTAAGAATAAAATTGCGTCTTTATCACGAAAACAAAGGAATGAATTCTATCACGGATTTTCCTTTTTGCATGGTATTGAAACATTAGTTATTTTATTTATTTTAGGAAAATTTTTGTCAGAATATTTTTATTATATTCTAATTGGTTTTTCCTTTCATTTATTCTTAGATATAATTCATCAAAAAACAATCCATGATCGATTTGATAAATATTCGATAATTTACGATTATTTTAAATATAAAAAGTTGGGTGTTCTTGAAGAAATGAAAGGTTATCTAGCCTAATAATCTACATCCAACCTCGCCTTATCCATATCTAATAACCCTCTTTCTTGTAAGGCCTTGTAATCTGACTCAACCATCATTTTTACTAATTCTTTAAAAGTTGTTTTTGGTTCCCATCCAAGGTCTCTTTTTGCTTTTGAATAATCTCCTAAAAGAGCATCAACCTCTACTGGCCTATAAAACTGGGGGTTTATTTTTAAGACTATTTTCCCGTTACATTTTCCCACTTCATTAATTCCTTCCCCTTCCCATTCAATATTCATACCAACAGTTTTAAAAGCTTCTTCAACAAATTCCCTAACAGAGTGTGTTTCTTTTGTGGCAATAACATAGTCTACAGGTTTTTCTTGTTGTAACATTAACCACATCGCTTCAACATAATCCCCTGCATAACCCCAATCTCTTTTTGCATCTATGTTTCCAAGTTCTAAATAATCTTGATAACCTAATTTTATCTTTGCAACAGAATGAGAAATCTTTCTGGTTACAAATTGCTTCCCTCTTTTTGGAGATTCATGATTAAATAAAATCCCGCTACATGCAAATAAATTATAACTCTCCCTGTAATTTCTTGTGATGTGAAATCCATAAACTTTTGCAACAGCATATGGGCTTCGAGGGTAAAAAGGCGTTGTTTCTGTTTGAGGGTTTTCTAGAACTTTTCCATACATCTCCGAAGTAGCTGCCTGATAAAATCTTATTTTAGGATTTGTTAGTCTAATTGCTTCTAACATTCTTATGACTCCCATTCCCGTAATCTCTCCTGTAGAAATTGGTTGTGTCCAAGAGGCAGGAACAAATGATTGTGCACCTAAATTATAAACTTCATCAGGATTAACATCCCTTAAAATTTTAATCATAGAAGAGACATCTGTGAGGTCTCCTTCAACAAGCACAACATTTCTTTTTAAATCTCCTAGTCTCCCAAGTGAATCCATGCTCGTTCTCCGATACATTCCATAAACTTTATAACCCTTTTTTATAAGAAACTCTGCAAGATAACTTCCATCTTGCCCTGTGATTCCTGTGATAAGTGCGGTTTTAATTTTTTTATCTTGTTTGGCCTCATCAAATATTTTAGATACTCTTTCTTTGATATCCTCTAATTTTGTTGAAAAGTCTTCAGATTGCATAGAAGAATATAAAAAAAACCATATTTAAAGATTATTATACTCGATTTTAATCTTTTTATTCAATCTATCATCGGTCTATAAAAACTACAGCCTTTACATACTCTCGGAGTATTCCCTTCCCGATTGGCCACACTAATTATTAGCGCGACCCCGCCACCCCATAAAAATTTAGATTGAATAAGTTATTTAAACTTGTTTGTTTGTTTGTTTAAAATGAAAACTAAAATAAAATGTCCACTATGTAATTCGGATGAAACAAAATTAATATATGAATCTACAATAGAAGATATTGCTTCTAAGATAGATAGTCGCAATAGCCAAATAAAAAAAGAGATAAGAAAAATTTGGGGCAGAGATAGTTGTAAATTTATGAAATGTGATGCATGCACATTCTCGTTTGCATTCCCTTTTAAAGGGGGAACTAATAAATTATATTCATTAATTTATTCTAATAATTATCCAACAGAAAGGTGGGAATATAATTTGGCATTAGATAATATTTCCTCAGAAGATGTTTGTTTGGAAATTGGGGCGGGAGTAGGAATGTTTTTAAAAAAATTATCAGGCAAATGTAAAAAGGAAAATATTTGTTCGGTGGAAGTTTCAAATAATAAAAGTGACTATAAAAATGTAAATGAGATTTCAAATGATAAAAATTTTTCTGTGGTTTGTATGTTTCA
>JAHKAF010000066.1 GCA_018825865.1 Nanobdellota archaeon
CAAACAATGGATGTATTAAATGAGGAGAAAAAACTCAGAGATTATAATTTACCAATAAAACAATAAAATGCAAAAACCAATAAGAAAAAAAGTCGGGGAAATAAGATTTGCTTTGCTTAGTCCTGAGCAGATTAAAAAGATGTCTTCTGCGAAAATCGTGACTCCAGAACTTTACAATATCGACGGATATCCTGTTGACGGGGGATTAATGGATTTGAAATTAGGTGCAGTAGACCCTGGTACAAGATGTAGAACTTGCGGAGGCAGAATCAAAGAGTGCCTCGGACATCCTGGAAGCATTGATTTAGCAAGGTCAGTTATCCACCTGAAATATGTCCCATTAATTGAATTAGGTCTGAGATGTTTTTGCAAAGATTGTGGAAAGTTAATGTTAGAAGATAAATATTTAGATAAATTATCTCCGAGTAAGAGAGTAAAAAAAGCAAAGGATTCAAAGGTGTGCCCTCATTGTCAAAATGCTCAGGAAAGAATTAAATTAAATAAACCAACAAGTTTTTACAGGGGGCGAACAAGAGTTTTCCCAACTGAAATACGTGAGATATTAGTTAATATTCCCGACGAGGAATTGAAAAAAGCAGGGGTGAACCCGAAGACAGCAAGACCAGAATGGGCAGTTTTAACTTTGATGATGGTGCCTCCTGTGACTGTAAGACCGAGCATAATCCTTGAATCTGGAGAGAGAAGTGAAGATGATTTAACCCACAAACTTTCAGATATAATCAGGGCAAATCAGCGACTATGGGAAAACCTTAATGCCGGTGCTCCAGAAGTCATCATCGAAGATTTATGGGATTTGCTTCAATTTCATATTACAACTTTTTTTGACAATACTGTGGCAAGAATTCCGCCTGCGAGACACAGAAGCGGTCAGCCATTGAAAACAATTGAAGAAAGAATAAAAGGAAAAGAAGGAAGAATTAGAAAAAACCTTGCGGGTAAAAGGGTAAACTATTCTGCGAGAACTGTAATCTCTCCTGACCCTTCAATAGAAATTAATGAAGTCGGAGTGCCTTATGAAATTGCAAGAATAGTCACTGTTGCCGAGACTGTTACAGAATTAAATATTGAAAAATTAAAAAAGCTTGTTGAAAAAGCTGAAGAATATCCCGGAGCAAATTATGTCATAAGACCTGACGGAAAAAGAAAGAAAATAACCTTTGAACTTAAAGAGGAAATAATGGGAGAACTTGACGCGGGTTACCAGGTTGAAAGGCATTTACAGGACGGAGATATTGTTTTATTTAATAGACATCCGAGCCTTCACAGGGGGAGTTTAATGGCACACTTTGTAAGGGTTCTTCCTGGAAGAACTTTCAGACTTCACCCTGCTGTTGCGACTCCATATAATGCTGACTTCGACGGTGATGAGATGAATATTCATTCTCCTCAAACAGAAGAGGCAAGAGCTGAAGCAAAGATTTTGTTAGATGTTAAAAAAAATTTAATCTCTCCAAAAAATAATACAAACCTAATTGGTTGCACTGTTGACGCAATTACTGGGGGCTATCTGTTAGGGATGGATGAAATCTCAGGCGAATATGCAAATCAAATTTTATATCGGTCGGGAATTGACACTTCTTTTACAAAAAAGAGGGTTTTAGGAAAAGAACTTTTCTCAGGAATTTTTCCGAAAATCAACTTCTCTAATGATTCTATTAAAATCAAAGACGGAAACATTATAAGCGGGAAGTTGGACAAGACTACTTTTGGAGATAAGAGCGGGGAATTAATTAAAGAGTTGGATAAATTAGTTGGAAGAGAAGAAACATTCGAAATAATAAAGAAAGTGTTTAAGTTAGGAACAAATTATCTTTCAGACAGGGGAATTACTATTTCTGTTGAAGATTTGGATATGGATGACGAAACAATAAAAGCAGGGGATGACATAATTAAGAAAGCTGAAAAGAAAACAGAGGAGATTATTCAGTCTTATGACGACGGAACTCTTGAGATTATTCCAGGAAAAACAAAAGAGGAATCTCGTGAGATAAAAATTCTTAAGGTTCTGAATGAGGTAAGGACAAAAGTTGGAGAAATAGTTAAAAAGAATTTTCCTGATACAAATCCTGTAAGCCACATGATTAAATCTGGTGGTGGTGGGAATATATTAAACATAACCCAAATGGCGTGCTGTGTAGGGCAACAGCAATTAGGAGGAAGAAGAATTGATTTTGGATTTGATAAGAGAACCTTATCCTTTTTCAATCAAGGGGATTTATCTCCGATGTCCAGAGGATTCATAACAAGTTCTTTTATTAAAGGATTAAGGCCTGACGAATTTTTCTTCGGTGCAGTTACAGGAAGAGATTCTCTAATGGATACTGCCTTGAGAACTCCAAAATCAGGTTATTTGTATAGAAGATTGTCTAATGCACTCCAAGATTTGAGAGCAGAATACGACGGCACAATCAGGGATAGTAATAATAATATAATTCAATACTTATATGGCGACGATGGACTGGATGTCTCGAAACTTCACATGGGAGGAAAACTTGAGCCTGGAGAAGCCATTGGAATTGTTACTGCGCAATCTTTTGGTGAACCTTCAACTCAGATGGTTATGAGGACTTTCCACATGGCTGGTGTTGCAGAAATGCAGGTCACTATGGGTCTTCCACGACTAATAGAAATTTTCGACGCAAGGAAAAAACCTTCCTCACCAAAAATGGAAATCTATCTGAATAAAGAATACAATAATGAAAAACACGCAAAAATCGTCGCTGAGAAAATTAAGGAAGTTACTTTAAAAGAAATTGCTTCGGAAATTAATTTAGATTTTTCTGACAAAAGAATAGAAATTATCATCGATAGAAAAGGTTTACAACAGATTCATACTTCTATTAAGAAAATCGTCGAGAAACTTAATGATAAGGGTTTCAAAGCAAAAGAAAAGTTAAATTCAATAGTCTTAAATGCATCTGAGCTGGGTTTCAAGGATATATACAAACTAAAGGAAAAACTGAAAGGAACAATAATCTCTGGAGTTAAAGGTGTAAAGCAGATACTGATTGTTAAGAGAGATTCTGATTTTGTGATAATTACTCTTGGAACAAACCTTAAGGAAATTACTAAATTAAAAGAAGTTAATTCAGACAGGATTTTATCAAATGACTTGCATGAAGTTGCAGAGTTTTTCGGGATTGAGGCTGCAAGGCAGCTTATTATCGAGGAGATTGAGAATGTTCTTAATAATCAGGGGCTGGATATAGATGAAAGACATTTGAAATTGATTTCAGATGCAATGACTAATACTGGTTTTGTGAAGGGTGTTACAAGAATGGGAATTATTGCTCAGAAATCTTCGATACTGGCAAGGGCAACTTTCGAGACACCAGTCAAGCAATTTGTCAACGCGACAATAAAAGGTGGCAAAGATAAATTAGCAAGTGTTATAGAAAATATAATTCTTAACCAGCCAGTCCCAATAGGAACAGGTCTTCCTGGATTATTAGTTGAAGTTATTGGTCCATTAAGCAAAGCAGAGAAAGATAAAAAAACAGCTGACAGCAAGGTTGTTGAGAAAGTTAATAAGTGATTATTATCAAATCCACAAACAATTCCCCTCGACGCAAAGTTTTATAAAACAATTAATTCTTCCAAGTTTATTAAAAGAGAAATCTTCGATGGCAAATATAATAGATATGAAGGATTTGAGATACTTGAATCTGTTCGGAAGAATTACAAAAGTTCACACACGGTTTTGTTTCATGTATAATGAGGCAATAGTTTTCTGTGTTCCGCCACAATTAGTTTCAAAGGCTGTTGGAGGCGAAGGGAAAAATGTCAGGCAGATAAGTCAAATTCTTAGAAAGCGAATAAAGATTATTCCGTCGCCAAAAGGAATCAAGGACGCTGAGAAATTTATCAAAGCAATTGTAAGTCCTGTGACATTCAAAGAACTTGAAGTTAAAGACGGCGAAATGATTCTCACAGCAGGAAGCCAGAGCAAAGCAGCGTTGATAGGAAGAAACAAAAGAAGATTTTTAGAAATGCAAGGAATAGTCAAAGACTTCTTCGGAAAAGAATTTAGAATTGTTTAATGAATCACAATAATTATTATAAACTAATTAATTTATTTTAAGTTATGCTAAAGATATTCAGTGATTTTAATAGATTGTTTTCTTGGAATCGCCCAAAGTGGAATATAAGTATCGAAGGAAAAATTATGTCTCCAATTCTAACCAAAACTTCTGCAGGAAATTTTATTGCAATGCAAATTCGAGATTTGAGAAATTTTGACCCCCTCCTTATTAAATTTTATGGGGTTCTTTCTCCCGAAGAAATAACTAAAATTTGGGATAGAACTGGAATTTTTAGAGAAAGGGAAGAAAGAAAGAATAGTAATCAAAGATTAATCCAACAATTAATTGTCGGAGATAGATCATGGGAATCTAATCCATCCTTAGAAACAGTTTCAAAGATAATATCTGCTTATCAAGAAAGAGGGTATGTTCCTTTAAGTGAAATGGGTTATAAATTTTAGATTGAAAGAATAAAGCAATAACTCTAAATATTCTACGACGAAGTCGGAGCAAAACTTTAAAAACTATTTCTATCAACAATATAATATGGGATTAAAATCAGCATTAAAGCAAGTGAAGAACCGCAAGAAGTTTAGGTGGAAAGACTGCCATTATAAGTCCAAAACGCTTAATCTTTTTGCAAAGTCAGACCCTCTCGAGGGTGCGAGTCAGGCAAAAGGAATTGTTTTATCTAAATTTCAAAAAGAAGCTGCACAGCCAAATTCAGCTATGAGAAAGTGTTGCAGGGTTCAGCTTAAGAAAAACGGAAAGACAGTCGGAGTTTTTATTCCAGGGAACCTTGGACAGAAGTTCATCGACGAGCACGACGAAGTTATGATTGAAAGAATCGGCGGAAAACAAGGACGAGCAAAAGGGGATATTCGTGGAATTAGATTTCAAGTTATTCAAGTAAATGACCAGCCATTGCATAGATTAGTGCAGGGCAAGATTGAGAAAGGTAGGAGATAAAATGGAAGAAAGAGAAGAATTAATTGCTAAAGGGATAATAGGGGAGTTTGATTATTTTATGGAAGAAAAAAAACTATGGACAGACAGGTATGAAAGTGCAGGAATTGATTTTAATCCCCATCCTCTAAAAGATAATCTTATCATAGAGTATGATAAAGCTAAAGGTTTTAGAATTACATTTTTTAATTTTTCATGCACTGGAGAATTTGAAGTAAAAAATGAATATACAGCCCCAATACATTTGAGATAAAATGACAACACAAACACAACAA
>JAHKAF010000067.1 GCA_018825865.1 Nanobdellota archaeon
ATAATAAGAAATAACATATACCAGAAAATGGCAAAAGCAAAGTCAAAAGTTAGAGAAATTACAATTACTGAATCTAAAGGAACGTTCTCTATTTTCAAAAAATCTAAGACTAAAAAAGATTATGATTTTTCAGGAATTCTGGCTCTGAGACAGATTTTGAGTAATGAAAAAGCAAGGATTCTGGATGTGATAAAACGGGAAAAACCCAATTCTATTTATGAGTTAGCTAAAAAATTAGGGAGGGGGTTCAAGTCAGTAAATGATGATATAAAACTTTTAGAAAGGTTCGGATTTATAGAATTGACTGCGGAAAAGACCAAGAACAGAGTAAGGCATAGGCCTGAGATAGTTGTTGATATGATTACAATTCATTTGAAAATTTAATATCTTTAATTAAGAGAAACTATCTCTTTTAATTAATAATAAGCTGTGAATAAGATATCGATTCCTTTGAAATATTGCACAGCCCCTTTTGAGTTGCTTGTCTGGTTTCCTTCTTTAATCACAATCATTTGATTGTTGTCAGAGATAATTTCTAATTCATAACCTTTAATTGGCGTTTCAGGTCCAACTTGCCAAC
Organism: Nanobdellota archaeon; assembly: GCA_018825865.1. Classification (GTDB taxonomy): domain Archaea; phylum Nanobdellota; class Nanobdellia; order Pacearchaeales; family GW2011-AR1; genus JAHKAF01. The sequence continues at coordinate 581 of JAHKAF010000067.1, forward strand.
TTTCTTCGATAATCTCTCTTAAAGTTGAATTCAACACTTCACAAGTATCTTCCCCGTCCGAACATATATCCTTATTTTTGCATGCTGTTATTAGCTTTCTTACAGGATAATACACTGGCTCATAACCCTCCGCGCAATCTGTTGTATATTGTAAGAACGCCTGAATAAAACTCTCGACTTCATAACTCTCGACTGTCTCTTTTTGCGGATTCCTTAATGAGAATGCGACAAACATGAGCAAAATTACTGCAACCACTATCATTATCAATGCAAACCCAACCATTTCTTCCTGTGCCTTTTTCTTTTTAGGCATAGCAACTAAAATCTCTGATTTTTGTTCCTGTCCAGATTTATTCTGGATAGCAGAAGGAATTTTCAATTTCTGACCCTGCGCTTTTTTCATCTTATTCATAATTCCCATTTTATTTGTAGCCCACCATTATTTTAGCTAATTCACATTTATCATAAACTTCCCCGCCAAAAGCTTCTTTTCTGCATAAAGAGACGAAATTTGAATATTCTGCAGGAATTTCTTCTGATTTCAGATTTATTATATTACAATTTGGATAATTCCCCCGGGTGCACGCAACATTACCTTCGGGATAGATTTTTCTTATTTCAATATTTGTTTCGTCACCCCAAAAATTAGAGTACTTCTTTATGTTATCTTTTAACATCATAGCTTTGTCAGCGTCAACGCAATTTATTTTCCCGCTTTCAAAAGCTTCTCCGCACGAGAATTCAGGGGAATTTGCAATTTTAGTAGCTAACAACATCGAATTCTTTTCTTCTAATACTGATGCGGATTCTTTCAGTCCTGAAAACTTAAAGACTATTACAAACATTCCAACAAGTACAAAAAATAGCGTAACTGCCATTAACATAAATGCCATTTGCTGGATTTTCAATTGTCCTTTTTTATTGTTTTTCATTTTATGCGATTTTCGCGGAGGCAATTCAAAATCGCTGTTCCGCCATTTGAGGAAGGTTCTAAAGGAAACCAGCAGGTTTCTTTTATTTACCATAGTCTGCAGTCTGCCAAGTAATTTTTATCTTTAATTTCTTCTACAAGATTATTCATTTGACCTAAGCTTGCAGAACTGGTAAGTTTGTTGGCATTATTGCTTAGCCCCACTAAATCTAAATTAGAATTGCATCCTGCTTCTGAAACAAACGCTGCCTTGTCTTTGTATAATAATGCTAAATTATCGACTCTTTGCATGAGCCTTTTGACCTGGCACTCATAAACAGCTTTGTCAGAAAATATCGCAGCATACATTAAAACATCCCCTTCAAAGTACATTGTGTCAGCCCCTTTTCTAACATACTCCATTTCATAGTTAACTTCAACATCGCAATCTCTCCCAGAAGAAAAACAAACACTAATGCTTTCTTTAGGGCAATTTTCTGTGAATAAATTTTCCTGCCCTAAATCTGAGATTTCCTCTTCGATATTTTCAGGAGTGCCTGAGAAACAATAATCTATTTGAGAAGAAGTCAAATAAATCAAATCAGCAACTTTGAAAGGAAAATCAAATGGCTTTGAAAATAAGTAGAATTTCTTTCCTTCTGCGTATCTTTCAGAGAAAATATATTTATTTGAAAATCCTATATCAACATCTGTTTCAGTCCACTTCCCAAAACTTTTTTGAGATATCTGAATTATCTGCCTCCCGAAATTTCCCTCGTTATTACATTTGTTGTAGATTCTTGTTTCTATAGGAAGAGTTAGTGAAGTGGTCTTGCCAGTCTCAAAACTTGTTTCAAGCGGGTTCAGCAAAATCCCTATTTCCTTGCCTGTCTTAGCATCCTGAGTTACTTGTTCTGTATCAATGATTTTTGTAGAAGCGAAAATTGCGAGAAACAAAATGACTACTCCGACAATAATTGCGAAAATCCATGCAAATGAAATTTGTAAATAACCCTTCTCCATTTTATCGTGTGATGCCCACCAAATTTTCTCCAAAATCTTTCTCAATAATTAATTCAACTTTACCTTTTTTATTCTCAATGCAATACGGATTTTCATTGTCAGTTATTTTTTCAATGTTTAGATGAAGTATCTTAAAAGAGTCTGACCCTGCTCCAGAACCAATAGGATAAAGAATCATGTCTTCTCCCTCGTAATAGACTTGTTTTAATTCACCATAATAACTCTGTTTGGGACCTCTTCGCGAGGAAGAATAATCCACAAAACAAATGAACTCAATTTTTGAAGGCAAAGTGTATGTTTCCATTTGCGAACCTTGAGACCCTTTCCATATCTTGTCAATATCTGATTGCAACTTATCTGCAAATTGCCCGACTTTTATAGAATCCTGCATTCCAAGAAGTTTCTTAACCGCAAAAAAAGCAAACGCAATAAAAACAATTATTAAGATAATTGAAAAAATCATACCAAAGGATAACTGCATTTGGGCCCTGGGATTTTTCCCTCTTTTCATAAAGTAAATATAGAATTAAGGCTTATAAGTTTTTACTCTATGCTCCCAATTTCAATAATATCCCCAATCTGAATTCCTAATTCCTTTGCAGAGTTTGGATTTCTCACCAAACCAATTTCAATCAATCCAGATTTCCTATACTCTTCAATATATTCAAATTTAGATTTATCAAGTAATGAGCTTCCAGGGTAAACCACGAGTGTGTTATCTTCATAATCCATCATCCTATTAGAAAAGACACCTTCAAATATTCTATTTGAATTAATTACCTTAATCTTTATCTTATCATCTTTCACAAAATCAAAATCCTTCATCCTAACCCATAATTTAATTAATCCAAAATTATCGATATGTAGAACTTCTCCTCTTGAAGGGTAGATTTTTTTAATATTCTCCTCTGTGATTTTATTTCCTAAATCCTCTTTTACAGATCCCTTAAGTAATTTCCCTGATATAGTTGTATGAACATGTAATCCCCCAAAAGGATAATGGTTTTGGTTTTTGTTTTCATAGACTTCTTCTATTCCAAACTCTTCAAAAAGTAAGGAAAAGATTCCAGTATCAGCACCAACAAACCAAGTCCCATTTTTTAGTTTCCCAAAGATTCTTTTTGGTTTTGTCTTTAGAGGATTAACAATTGCTAAAAATAAAGTATTTTCTCCATGAGGTACTTCTTCAGAAATTAACTTAGATAAAAATAAGCCATTATTTATCTGAAAAGGAGGAGTAATTAAATCAAAGAATCTTAAATTATCATTTGGTAAGATAGAAGTTAATCTAGCCTTAACTTGTTCAAGTGCAATATCTTTACAATCAGTTACAATTATAATATTTTTATTGCTTGGAAAAATCTTCAAAAATATGCAAATTCAGTTA
>JAHKAF010000068.1 GCA_018825865.1 Nanobdellota archaeon
CCTTCCAGTTTGTTTTTTTGATAACTATTATTTTTTTATTAATTTATTTCGAAGTTTGGTTAGCACGAGGAGGAATTAAGAAAGTGCACAAAAAATTTGTTAATATGTAAAAATGAGCAAGAAAACAAAAAAGGCCGATATTGTAATAGACGATGTCCCTTACAAAGCCATTCAATATAAGAATGAAAACGAAACTTGGTGGAAGAATGTTCCTCAAAATCCAGAAGGGGTTATTGGTTCTGGATTACATAGAATAGATAAAAAGAGAGAGAATAGTCATTGGGATATATATGATGGAGATAAGAAAATTGGTAAAAAACCAATAGAGGGAAATCTTCCAAAATTTAGATCTATAATAATCAATCTAAAAAAGGGAGGAATTTTTCCAGCCCCTTCTGAAAATCATATAGCTGTTCTTAGAGGTAGCAATAAGCCAATGGGATTTATTTCTTTAGAACATTATCAAAAGAATAAGAAAAGATATAAAGTGAAAATGGGTGATGAAAATAACCCAGATGTTGTTGTAGATTTAGAAGCAATCAATTCATAATCCCTCTTATTTCTTTCCCCCTCCCAAACCTACCTCTTTGAAAACCAAAGACAGAATTTTTTTTAATTTTTTAGAAAATATATGTTCTTCGACCCTACTTCCCCCTCACAGGAATAAAATAAATAAACCAAACTCCCCACAAAATCCATGATAATCCCATCCAACCTACAGCAGCATATTGTGGTATTGCCATAAAACTAAGAAAACCCAGAAAACCCAATGTCCAATTTTTCCTTAATTTCTTTTCCATATTATTTACCTCCTTTTATTAAGCATTTAATCTCCATATACTATAATTAAGAAAACTAGCAAAACTCACCCATAAAAAATATGGTATTAATAAATATCCTGCAGTTTTATTAACTCTAAAAAAATAAATTGCTGTTCCAAGTATAAGTACAAGAAGCAGAATAATATCAATAAAAGACCACAAAGGTTTGTTTAGTCCAAAGAATAAATAACTCCAGGCAACATTAAATACAAATTGGATTATAAATAATATCAATGCAATTAATTTAATCTTTGATGAAGGAGATGTCCAAACTAAATATAATGAGATTCCCATTAATGTAAAAAGCAAAGTCCAAACAGGCCCAAAAATCCAACTCGGAGGATTAAAACTAGGTTTTTTAATTCCACGATACCAAGAACCATCTGAAGAAGTCCATATTGCACCAAGAGCTCCAATAAGATTACAAACCACAATAAAACTAATCAGTAAACCCCAATTGATTTCCATTTTAAAATAAGTTTAATTAGATATATAATTCTTTTGCATTATCCCTCGACGCTAATTCCCCTGCCCAATAACCCGTTCCAACTCATCCCTCAGCATATCCATGTTATTCTCCAAATCTTTCTTAACATCCTCTAATTTTTTAATCTGCTCCTTAATCAATTCCTTTGTTTCTGGAATGCTCTTCTTTACGAAATTCTTTCCGCCGACATTAACAACTAATTCCTCTGAAAGAAGTTTTGTTTTTGCGAAAATTCCTCGTCCAACAGGAGCCATTATCTCTTTGCCCTCAGAACCTTTCAGTTCATCAAGCCCTAAACTCAGCGACGACAATTCAACAATCGCCCGTTCAACTGCCTGTAATTGTTGCTGAATCTGCTGAGCCTGTTGCTCAAACATCTGCAACTTAAACATCAACTCTTGCTGTGCCTGTTGTTGCGCCTGCTCATCCACTGGTTTTGGCTTTGCCATGTTTTATTGTAATATAATTGGTTTATAATATTTTGGTTGGAAAAATTACTCTCCCACTCCTCGTAACTGACGCACGGAGAAGTTAACAAGAATAACTGGTTTAAGTTGCTCAATCTATAATGCGAAGCTAAATCAAAACCTATTTAATTTTATCCGAAATAAGCCTTAACAAATAGTCCAAGATAATGTGTCACAATAATCACAAAAATTGCTATAAGCAAGTGCTCTGTCACTATCTTGATTGGGTTGTAATGGTTTGTTTTGGAAATGTAAAAACTAAAGATTGATATCAAAAAAAGTCCCCAAATTATACTGATAATTATTGCCATTGAAAGATTAAATATTAATACAGGGATGATAAAACTAATAGCAAAAATAAATTTGGATAAAAAAACAGCATTTGGTGTTGATGATACTCACCCCACAGAAAAACCTGTAAAACTATTTAGAATGTTTATTGAAATGTTTACACAAGAGGGAGAACTTGTATTGGATAACTGTATAGGCTCTGGAACAACAGCAGTAGCTTGTAAACAGGCAAATCGCAGATTTATTGGAATAGAGTTAAATC
>JAHKAF010000069.1 GCA_018825865.1 Nanobdellota archaeon
AAATCAATCTTATGAATTCTTTTCCGAGCAAAGGGGAAATGGTATCTAACTTAACTATCTCTAATTTGAAAGGCAGACTCCCTGTAATCAATATCGTCTGGAGTTGCTTCATCTCTTGCTCTGCATTAGTAATTGCCTCATCTTTTGTTGCCCCAGAACCCGAACCAGAAATTGCAATCTGAGTTGTAACTCGTCCTTGAAGCCCCTCGCTTATTAAAAGACTATTAACAAGTTTATCGTCAAGAAATAAATCTAATTTTTGGTCGAGATAGCTTCCTTGTGTTGTTGAGTTAACTCCGAGGGTTTTTGTTATATCTGCGTGCCTTTTCGCAGCATCCTCACTTAAATAAACTGTGAACCTAAAATTACAAAAATATCCTCCTTGCCCTGGTTCACAGGAATAAATTCCTGCCTCTTGCCCAGACCTTGCAACAGAAGTTATATCTCTATCACCTCCGATGAAGACAGTTTCATTTCCGATTTTTGCTTCGAACTTTCCCTGTTCAGATATTAATTTTTCCAAATCTTTTGGTGTTGCTCCTGCAATTTCTATTTCCATAAAATTCTTTCCAGATAAGTCAAACTTCCTTCTAACATTTAACTCTGTTAAACCAAATTCATTAAGCCTATTTCTTGTAATCTCTACTAAATCATTTACTTCCAATAAATTCAATTCGTGGTCTTGTGCTTGAACAAGTGCCCTTGCCCCTCCTGAAATATCCAACCCTGTTTTGATATTTGTCTTTGGAATTTCTGAAACAATTATTTCTGGTGCTTGATTTGAAAACAAGATTATTTCTGAATCTTTTGTATTAATAATTGTTTTAACATTTTCATCAGAATCAAATTTCCCTTGTAAAGCGTTTGAGAAATCATCTAAACTAGTTATACTCTTTCCATCGATTTCGATTATTATCTGCCCTTGCCTTAGCCCTTGTTCAAATGCAGTTGAGTTTGATTCAATACTCGTCACTAAAACTCCTTTTTGAAATAATGTTGGGGGCATTCCAAAAATAGATAATAAAGACAAAACCAAGACAATTATAAGCAACCAAATTTTCCATGTTAGTTTTTTCATTTTATATTTTTAGATTCTACATACCATTTAAGTATTGAAACATTCGTTATCCAAGTGTTAAGAATGTCAAATCCCAACCCAATTGCAAGAATAGTGAAAATCTGAGTTAGAACAACAGAAAAAGATTTTACAACAATTAGTGCAAATACGATTGCCAGAAGAGATGTTAGAGTCATGGTGATTCCTGTTTTTAATGCTCCTAAAATTTTTTGATTGATAGTTCCTTCGTGCCTCTTCAAAATTCTTGTTGTAAGAAGAATATCTGTATCTACAGAATAACCAATAAGCATCAGGAACGCTACGATTCCTGCACTTGACATTTTAATCCCGAATAAATTGGCTACTGTAAGTGTCATTAAGATATCAGCGAAAGCAGAAATAACTACTGCCGACGACGGAACAAAGGTTCTAAAGATAATAAAAACAACTATCGCCATAAATATAAACGCGAATAATACTGCAATAATAAGTTGTTTGAAAAAACTTTCACTTAACGCAGAACCAGTAAACTCAAAGCTACTATTTTTTTCATTAAGTTCATACCCTAAATATTCTTCAAGAACTTGTCTTGTCAAATCTCCGTCTGACTTTGTTTCAATAATCACTGCCTTTCTCTCTCTTGTCACTATGTCGGAAATATCCCTTGTATTGATGCTATCTAATTTATCTGAAAGATCTTGCTTAAGTTTAACTGTGTCCACTTGCCCATAAATAGTTACAGAGGTTCCTCCAGTAAGAGAAATATCTTTGTAAATAAAATCATTATTTGCAGAATAAAAAAACCCTATGTAAATCAAAGAGAGAACTAAAAGTGCCAAGGGGATTAATAACAAATGTTTGTAATATTTATCATGCCAGTTTCTTGATTTTGATTCTTCAGCCATTAAGATAATAAAATAAAGTTGCTTTTAAAGTTTATTAGAAATGCGCGAGCTGGGATTCGTGGGTCGCTTCGCTCTCCGTCGTCCGCTATTGGATATTTGAAGCGAACGAAACCCGGGGGGTCCTCATCCCATTTAGGAAAAATGCGCGAGCTGGGATTCGAACCCAGGTCATTTGGTTTCTTCAATAAGGTTTACGTTTGGAAGCCAAAGATTCTGCCACTGAACTACCCGCGCTTTATTTGAAAAGATATTAGGGGTTTTAAAATTTATTGTTATGAATTCGCTAGCAATAAAACGCCCTTGGAAGGACTTGAACCTTCGACCCCTTGCTTTCTGCGAAATTAAGTTTTCTTGAACATAAAACAAATGTTTTCCGTAGGAGGCAAGTGCTCTATCCAAACTGAGCTACAAGGGCATGCGGAAGAAAGGATTCTCACGCGAGAACACGAAGTTTTCTCGCGCACTTTCCTGTTTGAACATTTCGTTTAAACCGATTTGTTCGAATCTTCCAATGCGGAATACAGGATTCGAACCTGTGTAAGCACTAAGCTAACGGATTTTGAGTCCGTCCCGTTTGACCGCTCCGGCAACTCCGCGTTTAGAGGGGCGGGAAAACTATTTGACCCGAACATATTCGCGAGCCAACCCAATCACCCTTAATGTGGGTGAGTGTGAGAGTTCTCCGGCAACTCCGCCTAATATTACAATTAATTATCTGTATAAAAATGTTTAGAATTACTTCAACCCTTTCCCAACATCTGCCAAATCTTTTTTCAAGACTTCAATAGATTTTTGAATCATATCTTCTGTGTTCAATTGCCCAAAAGATTCAATAGTAATCATCAAATCTTTTGTTGGAGTAATCTTAATCGAGTCTTTTTTCTTTTTTCCACAGAACTCTAAACAAACTTCACACAAGTCACATTTAGAAACATCTATTGCTACAATCTTCCCGTCCTTTGATTCTAAAATCTTTTTAGGACAAACATCAACAACTTCCTTCGGACAATCTCCGTCAATCTTTATATCAAAAATATTTCTATAGAACATTAAACCTGGCGCAAATTTGGAATGTGTCTCGCCCTTACCAGTCCTCGCTGTTGCAACAAGTTCCAATTCCTGACCTTTTTCTAAAGTAGTTATCGGAGTCTCGCTATAAACAATTTTTGCTTTTCCTTCAAATTCTTTAGCATAAACTATTCCCTCTTTTTTTACAGACAATTTAAGTTCAGTAGTTGTCTTCTCACCAGCAGCTTTACTTGTTTGGAGCGGAACCAACCCAATTCTGTGCGCAACAGTCTCATCATATAAAGGAGAGTCATTTTTTGATATCTCAACTTCATCAACTGCAAGCACAAGAATCTGGTTCAAATATCTTCTTATAGCATTAGCCAAACTTTCTTCAACTTCTGCTTGGAATACAATCTTATTATCTGTTTTTTTGATTAGTTTCATTTTATTTTCTATTTATCTTCACTTTTAAATTTATGGTTATGGCCTTCTACCTCTTCGCCCACCTTTTTTCTTCGGTCCTCCACGAGGCATCCTAGTTGTATCAAGGATATTTGAGATTTTATAACCTGCTCTTGATAAACTTTTGATTATTGCATTGGCTCCTGGTCCTGGCGCAGGATTCCGGGTCTTAGCCCTTATTCTAAAATATAATGACCCAATCCCCAAATCTTTTATATTCTCATCAACTCTTTTTGCAATAAACATAGCGATTGTAGGATTTGCTTTCAACCTTCCGTGCTTTGTTGTCATCCCTCCAGTAACTTTTGTAATTGTCCTTCCAGACATATCTGTAACATGAACAATTGTATTATTAAATGAAGTATAAATATTAATAACAGCCTCGACCTCTTTCTTTTTCTTCTTAACTTTTGGAGTCTCTACTTTAATTTCTATATCTCCCTCAATATTCTCTTCAATCTTCTCTGTTTTTGGTTCTTCTTTATTTTTAGTCATCTTCTTGTGTATCTTCTTTTGATTTCTCTTTTACCACTTTCTTTTTAGTATTTTTCTTTAAACTAATTTTACCTTCCAATCCTATAGGAACGATGTACGAAGGAATATTAACTGCTTTTCCGTCGATTAGAATTTTTTTATGCGTTATCATTTGCCTTGCAGTTTTTGGGGTTGTGGTAAATTTCTTATCTACAAGAACTGTTTGAAGCCTTCTTTTTAAATAATCTTTTTTATCAAGTGCCAAAACATCTGCAATTGAATTTACATTCAAACCAATTTTCTTTAATCTTTCAAAAAGTGCGTTCTGTTCTTCCACCGACGCAGAAATCAACCTTTTTGCCTTTCCCCTCATAGATTTAATTTTTGCACTGGCTTTCCAAATCTCTTTCTTATTTTTTAATCCAAATTCTTTCTTTATCTCTGCTTCTTCATCAATTCGAACCTTATCAAAAGGCCGCTTAGGTCTTGAATATGTTTTATGTTTTCGTTTCATTCAAATTTACCCCCATATATAATTTGGATGAATGAAAATTTTATATTTGCTTTCATTTTATTTCTTTCCCTCTACAACTTTCTTCCCTTTCTTTTTAATTCCCGCCCCTTTGGATTTGTTTCTCCTAAAATGACTTCTTGTTCTTTGTCCCCTCATCGGAAGACCACTCATATGCCTAAATCCCCGATAACTTTTGATTTTCTTTAATCTCTTAATATCAAATTCTTTTCTTAGTTCCAAATCACTTTCAACCAAGTGTTTATTCTCCCCGCTTTCAAAGTCCTGCCCCCGGTTAAGCATATACGAAGGAATCTGGGGGTCCTTTATGAATCCAGTTATCTTAGTAATCTCATCGCTAGTTAGAGAACCTACTTTTTTATTTTTGTCAATCTTTAATATTTTACAAACAGCATTCGCTAAACCCCAAGAGATTCCTTTAATCTTTGTCAGACCTGCATAAATTTTCATGCCCCCTTCTATATCTTTTGAGACAATTCTTATAATTCTCTCTTCAGCTTTTTGTTCTTGTTTTTTAATCTCTTGTTTTGCTTCCATTTTAATTAAACACAGTTCTGTGACGCTGTGTCGCGTAATTGTTTAATTAATTGAAATTTTCTGGTTTTCATGTTTATTTCACAAATAAATTATGTCTCTCCATATTTGTTAGTTCTTGAATTATTCTTTTCTCCACAGCTTTTTCAGCATCCGGGAGATTTTGGATTCGTTTTTTCATATCGGCAAAAGACTCAAACTCCTTTTCTTTTCTTTTCTTTAAAATCTCTTGCATGTATTTCTTTCCTAATCCTGGAAGTAATTCTATTTGATGAATTCTTTTATTTATTGCAGTCGCAGTATTGAAAAACTTGACAAACCTTTGCTCGTCATCTTTAATTACTTTACTGATAAATGTCTTCAGTTGCTCTTTAGCAGCTTCGGTTAATTTTTCTCTCTTGAGCCTTCCAAGAATGTAATAAATCTTATCCCTTTTTCCTTCCCCAATATAGACTTCTTCACCAATTTCAAGAGTTTCTCCCCTACGAGGAACTAGTTCTAATAGAGTCAGATTTGTTTTTCCAATCGCCTGGACTATTGGCATCATTTTCTTCTCTAAAGGATACCCGTTCGGTAAATATTCTAAGACTATTGCGTGTTCTTCTTTGGTCATTTTTTCTATTTAAATTGTTTAACTGTTTCAAGTATTTTTTTTGTTTCATCTTCGTCTAAATTAACGTCAATAAAAATTTTATTTAGTTCTTCCTGATCTTGTGGAAAGATGTCAATTATTTTGGCAATATGATAATCATTGATTTTTATCAAATCTAATTCTTTAAGTTTACCTCTTAATTCTTTTGCCTTTTTAACATCCAATTTTGTAAACTTCCTTATGAAGGCCATGACTTCTGCCTCTTTCTCTTCGCTTTTTTTTAGGTATTCCATTGACTCTGCCATGCTTAAAGGTTCATTACTTTTTATCATTTTACTTGCTCCTTAACTTGTTTTATTTTTTTTAAATGTATTGGCTCTATCAAGAAAGTCTTGTCTTTTGACTGGGTTTTAATTTTAACAATAAATGCTTTCCCCCTTCTTCCTTCAACTACTCCTGTCATTCCTTGAAGCCTTAAAGGAAAATTAGATGCCACAGCAGGTTCTTTCACAACAGCTACAGAATCTCCTTCATTCAACTCTTGGAAATATTTATTAAACTGTAATTTCCCTCGGGTTCTTACTGGTTTTTTATTAGCCATATCTAACCGAGAAATAGTTTATTTAAAAAGATTGTCTTTTGTAAGAATCTCTGTCATTTTCACTTAAAGCGGTCTTGCACAACTTTGCCAGTATTATTTGAGTGACATAAATCCCCGTTAGCCCTCGCCTCTTCCATATTGTTGACAATTGTATCAAACATTTTCTTCCCAAAAACTCCTACCCCACATCTTTCACAAAAATCAATCACACTCCCTAAGGAAATTTCAGCACCACAATAAATACATTTTTTCATATTCTTGACCTCTTTTTCCAACAATATATTTTAAGCTAAAATTGGTTTTTAAACATTTGTGTGGTTTAAACTTTTATTTTCCTATTAATCCATATATTCTAACTTGTTCGTGATGGGCCGTACGAATTTTATTCATAATGCAATGCGTCGACGACATTTGTTCTACTTGCTTGCATTGCAGGAAGTGTTCTGAAATTATCTTATTTCATAATAATTGGGGATGTCCTATAATTCAATTATGTTTTTCCCACCTCATACAAATGTTAATTCATCTACAACTAAAGCACAAGTTTTAAAAACTAAAGCAAAGAATTACTAATATGATAATCCCAATTAGATGTTTTTCTTGTGGAAAGCCAATTGCACATTTGTGGGGGGAATATAAGAAAAGAGTAGCAGAAGGAGAATCCCCTAAAAGTGTTATGGATGAGCTCGGGCTTGAGCGGCCTTGTTGTAGAGCAATGTTCCTCGGACAAGCAGACACAATTGAATTAGTTGGGAAGTTCAAGAAGTCATAATCTCCATCGACTAACATAACCACAATTTTTACAATTTACAATTTTTAGTCCTTTCTTAATTTTTATATTCGGATTTTGATAAGGTGTTAAACACTTCTTACAAAACATTTTCCGTTTTTCTTTTAAAGGAATATTGTGCCTCATTCCAAGCCGTTTAATCTTCTTAACATCTTTTGAAGTTTTACATTTGATATCTTTAAAGAATTCTTCAATTTGTTTTTTAGCCTCTGCTTTTGAGATTTTTTTTATCATGACTATCTAAAGAACCAACTATATAAAAAACTAAGTGAAA
>JAHKAF010000070.1 GCA_018825865.1 Nanobdellota archaeon
CACAACTTTCTCAGAAACTTTCTTTGTCCAGCTTTTTATCTTTTCCTTTAATCTTCCAAACATATTCTGAGAAAGAGAATAAGATTTATAATGTTAACTAATATTTCCCGATAATTTTAAATACTATATTTCTTTATCAATCATATGAAAATAGAGGTTAATATTGAAAAGAGATATACTTATGCAATTTTTGGAGTTTTATTTCTTGCTTTAGGAATTTTTATTGTTAATGCTTATGGCACTTCTAATCCTGCTGTCGTCGGGCATAGTGCTGGAGAGATTGTAGAAGCAGACCCGACTGTTTTGGCTTCAGTAAAAGATGGTGTTTCTTGGAGTGAAATATCAAGTATACCAGCAGGATTTGCCGACGGTGTTGATGATGGGGCAAGTTCTATTGCGTGGAGCAGTATAACTGGAAAACCTGCAGGTTTTGCCGACGGTGTTGATGATGTAGGAAGTGAAACCCCTCATGGGTTATATGGTTGGTGTGAGCAAGGTTCATCACCAGGAAATTATGGCTGCACAGCGCTCTCTCCCGCGTATTGTTCAGGGCCTTGGAATCGGGCTTGTACTTGCCCGTCAGGGGGGTACACAATGAAGCTTACTGGACAAGTTTCGGTGTTTAGCTTGGAGTCGTCTACCATTATGACTAACTACTATTCCTGTTACAAAAATTAATTCTTTTAAATTTTCTTTAGTTTAGTATTTATTCCAACATCTAAATTTTTATAAAGAACAACATCTTGTTATTTTGAATGATAGTAAAATTAAAAATTTTTCAGTCATCTAAATTTAAATGAAAGTAAATCAACCAAGTAGGTCTAAGAGAAGATTTTCAATCATCCAAAAATTATTTGGAGGGTATTTTGAATGAAAGGAATACTTGTTATCATCGACGGAATGGGGGATTTGCCCCACAAACAACTTGAAGATAAAACTCCTTTAGAAGTTGCGAATATGCCAAACCTTGATTTTCTTGCTACACGGGGAGAATTAGGTTATATGTATCCTGTAAGACCAGGGTTTATTCCTGAATCAGACGAGGCGATTGTTTCTATTTTTGGGAATAATTTGATATCAAGTACTCGGGGGCAATTAGAGGTGAAAGGAACTGAGTTGAAAATTGTGAGGGGAGATTTAGCATTTAGGACTAATTTTGGGACAATTGATTCTTTTAATGAAGGAAATATTATTGATAGGAGAGCTGGAAGGACTTTAACAACTGCAGAAGCAGAAATTTTAGCTAAGGCATTGAATAAAATAAAACTCCCTGTCAAATTTGATTTTGAGCCGACGATTCAGCATAGAGGGGTAGTTGTTTTTAGAGGAGGATTTTCAGAAGATGTGTTGGGAAATGACCCCACTTATTCTCAGGGTAAATTCCAGAATCCAGGCAAGGTTAAGTTCTGTAAGCCATTAGACGACGATGAGAATACCCAATATACAGTAAATATTGTAAATGAATTTCTTGAGAAAGCGTATGAGGTTCTCGATAAACATCCAGTTAATGAAGAGCGGAGAAAAAAAGGGCTTCTTCCAGCAAATTATCTTCTTATTCGTGGTGCGGGAATTGAACCTCCAAAATTAAAGAGATACAATAAATGGGTCTCCCCGAGTTATATGCCTCTTGAGATTGGATTTTCTCGGGCTAGTGGGATGAGCGTGTTTTCATTTACATATCCTAAACTGAAAAAGCTTGATGCTTATGAAAATTTGTATAAAGGATTAAAGGAATCATGTAAATTCAATATAAAGATTTTGAAGAAATCCTATAAGAAATTTGATTACGCATATGTTCATATAAAGGAAACTGATTTGCCCGGGCATGATAATAAACCTCTTGAGAAGAAAATGATGCTGGAATATATTGACAAAACTTTGTTTAAGTTCCTGAGGAAGTTTGCGCCTCCGAATAAAATTAAAGTAGTTGTCACTGCAGACCATTCTACTCCGTGTAAACTCAAAAATCATTCTGCAGACCCTGTCCCTGTTTTATTTTATAATGATTCAATTCCCAAAGAAAAGAAGTTTAGTGAGAAAGAAGCGAGAAAAGGAACTTTAGGGAGAATTCTTGGTCCAGAGTTATTGAGGAAGGTTGGGTTTTTGAGATGACTTCAACACCTATTCTTAAGTAACACAATCATTAAAAATCTTAATAATCTTGTTCTTTTATGATTGTTGTGGATATAGAGACAAGCGGAGTAGATTTTACAAAATGTGGAATATGGCAGATTGGAGCAGTTGATTTGGATAATCTTGAGAATATTTTTTTTGAAGAAGCATATATTGATGACGAGGATGAAATTTTAAATGTTGAAGGAATTAAAGGCGCAAAACCTGTTTTAGAAGTTATTGGGAAGACTGAGGAAGAATTAAGGGATAAAAATAAACAATCTCAGAAAGAAATGCTGAAGAAATTTTTTGAGTGGGCGAGCAAGATAAAAGTTAATAATTGTATCTGTCAGAATCCAAGTTTTGATTTAGGATTTATTTTTACTAAAGCAAGAAAATATGGATTGAGAGTTTCTTTTCATTATAGAAGTTTTGATTTACATACAATTGCTCAGATGAAACATTTTGAGATTGGGGGGAAATTTTCAGTCAACGAAGAAAAAGAGAGGCTATCAATGGGTTTGTCAAACATATTAAAATTTTGCGGGTTTCTTGGAGACCCGAGAGAGTATCACAATGCTCTTGAAGATGCTAAACTAACTGCTGAATGTTTTTCGAGGCTGGTTGATGGAAAAAATCTTTTTCCTGAATTTAGTAAATTTGAGATTCCAAGATATTTGAAAAAATGATAACCTATAAGGATATTTACGAAGCTGCTGAAAACAACCCTTTGGTTTTTTTCTATTTTCCTCAAAGCACTGAAGTAAACTGCGACGACCTTGTAAGTTCGCCGGAAGGGGGGCATCTTTTCATTGCCTCCGACAGATACCACAACGCAGCTTCAGGAGGAATAAGATGATAACCTATAAGGATATTTACGAAGCTGCGAGAAAGGAGAGATATTCTGAGCAGTTGCAGCCGATTGCGAAGAATTTTGTGGTAGAGGTTGCGAATTATCTTAGGGAGAAAAAAGAGATAGCGTCGAAAGAGGACGATGATTTTTCTGATGTGATTATTAAGACAAAGAAGCAGTTGGAGAATGCAGTGATATTGTTTAAGGAATTAATGAGGATACGGCGGAAGAAGATTTTGAATTTGATTCTGATTGCTGCAGAGACAGGAATTTCTAAACAGGATTTTGAGAATATGCTTTCATTTGAGAAGTCTTTGTTTGAGGAATTGATGAAGTCTATAGATATTTCTGACAAGAGTCTTAGTGAAATTTTGAATGGGAAAAAAGAGGCAGAGTCAAAGAATGAGTTGGTTGCGTTTATAGAAGATGTTGAGGCATTTGTTGATTTAGATGGAAATAGAATGGGCGGTTTTGAGAAAGGGCAGATTGCAAACATCCCTAAGGAAATCGCAAAGATTTTAATTGATGGCGGGAAATGCGAGGTTGTCGAGGGATAGTTAATTGAAAGAATAGTTTTATTATCATCAGAAACATTTAAATAGTTTAATGAATATATATTCATAATTAAAATAAGCAATTTAATTGCTAGGAGTTAAATAAAATGCCGAATAGAGATGGAACAGGTCCTGAGGGAAAAGGTCCGAAGACTGGAAGACAAGCAGGAAAATGCGAGGGTGCAGAATCTGCTGAAAGACCCTTGAGAAAAGGGGCTGGTAGCCGAAGAGGATTAAGAAGGAATAGATAATGCCGCGCCCGAGAATTCGAAGAAGGATTAGAGGAAAGCCAGAAGCAACTTACTTTAAGCCAGCAGGGATTAGAATGATTGACTTGGAAGAAAGTGTTTTGGATATTAATGAATTTGAGGCAATAAGGTTGGTTGATTTCGAAGGAATTGAACAGGAGCAAGCTGGAAAGAGCATGGAAATTTCACAACCCACATTATCGAGACTTTTGAAATCAGCGAGGAGAAAAATCTCTGAAGCGATTGTCAAGGGAAAGGCGATTAAGATTGAGAAAGAAGGATAATTTTATTAACTCTTCTTATGTTCTTATGTGATGGGAGATAGCAACCTGACAAGCAGAACAATAACTGGAGGAGTGATGATTATTTTAGGGTTGGTTTTGATGATAACGGCTTTTTTTACGTCGCTGTTTATTTTGGTTTATGGATTGATTGCTTTAGTTCTTGGCTTATTTATTTTCTTTAATAAAAAAGAAGATGATATTGAAGTGATAAAAACTGAGAAGAAATCAAAGATTTCAACTTATTTGAATAAAAGAAATTCAAATGAAAGGGGGAAACGCAAAAAATGATTGTTACAACAGGAAATGAGATTCCAGGAAAGAAAGTGGTGAAGATTTTAGAGGTTGTTCGCGGAAGCACTGTGCGGGCGAGAAATATTGGAAGGGATATCGGAGCTGGTTTTAAAAATCTAATTGGTGGAGAGATAAAAACTTATACAGAAATGACTGCACAAGCAAGGGATGAGGCTTTCAACAGAATGGTTAATGAGGCAATTAACTTGAAGGCTGATGCAATTATTGGAGTTAGATTTATGACGTCGATGGTAATGCAAGGAGCTTCAGAGATGCTTGCCTATGGAACTGCAGTAAAACTTAAATAGGATTTTTAGGACGCTCTCCGACCAAGTCTTCACATAAAAATAGATAAGGTTATTTTTTATAAATATTTGGAAGATTAAAAGATATTTTGCAGGAGAGCAATCTTTATAAATTGTTAAATTTTAATTGTTCAATGAAA
>JAHKAF010000071.1 GCA_018825865.1 Nanobdellota archaeon
AATCTTTTTATAATGTCCTTTGGATATGAAGATATGTACGCAACTTTTGGGGGTGCAGGAGTATATATTAGTTTAGGATTAAAAGATAAAGAAAAAGGATTGAAAGATAAAATACTTTCTTGCAGATTAGATTGTTGGAAAAAACCAGAGTTATTTCTTCATATAAAAGAAAAGGTCACAGAAAAAGGATTTTTAGAGGAAGAGGGGTTTCATATCGAAGTTATTCCTTCTGATGTTGGTCCAGAATTTAGAACACAATATGATATTTATTTGAGTGAATCTATATTTGAAGAATTGACAAATCCTGCAGGCCCAATAATAAAAAGAGGGCATTCTGGGAGTAGAAGTATTTATGGTAGAATTGATATAGTTTATTTTGGATTATGACTCTTTATTGTAAATAACATATTCTGTAAGATAACAATTCTTAAAAAAGGGTTGAGGCAAGATTATCTATGGAAAGAAAATATGTGGTGGTTACAGGAGGTGTTCTTTCTGGTCTTGGGAAGGGAATTGCTATGGCGAGCATTGGAAATCTTCTTTCTTCGACATATAAAGTTGTGCCGATAAAATGTGATGGTTATTTGAATGTTGACCCTGGAACAATGAATCCTATTGAACACGGAGAGGTTTTTGTCTTGGATGACGGGGGAGAAGTTGACATGGATTTTGGACATTATGAAAGATTTTTGGGAACTCCTTGCAAGTTTGAGTGGAATCTTACTATGGGAAAAGTGTTTGAAGGGGTGATAAATAAAGAGAGAAAAGGAGATTATCTTGGGAAAAATGTTCAAATGATTCCTCATGTTTCTAATTGGATTAAAGATTATATTTTTGCAGTAGGAGAAAAGAACAGGGCAGATGTTGTGATGATTGAGATTGGAGGGACTATCGGAGATATAGAAAATGAGTTGTATCTCGAGGCTGTTCGCTCTTTGGCAAGAGAAGTTGGAAGAAAGAATATACTTTTTATTCATTTAACTTACGTCCCAATTCCATTTGGGGTTGATGAGCAGAAATCTAAGCCGACGCAACAAAGCGTTAATTTATTGAGACAAAAAGGAATTCAGCCAGATATGGTTATTGCAAGATGCAGTGAGATGTTGGACAAAAGTATTAAGGATAAAATTGCATCTTTTGGGAATTTGAATTCCGAAGAGGTTATGACTGGATTGGACGTCGATGATATTTATAAAATTCCTTTGGTTTTTGAAAAGCAGGGGATGTCTCAGTTGTTAGCGAGGAAATTGGATATTCCTGTGAAACCTGATTTGGAAGAATGGGGGAGATTGATTAAGAATAGGGAAAATGCAGATAAGGAAATTACGATTGCTATCGCAGGAAAGTATACTCGTCTTGAGGATTCTTATGCGAGCATAATTGAAGCATTGCATCATTGCTCTTCTCATTATTCTACGAAGATTAATATTAAATGGATTGAAACCAGCGAAGATAAAAATAATAGTTTGCAAGGAGTTGATGGAGTTATTGTTCCTGGTGGATTTGGTTCAAGGGGGACAGAAGGAAAGATTAATGTGATTAAAAAATGTAGAGAAAATAAGATCCCTTTCTTAGGTCTTTGTTTTGGTTTGCAGATGGCAGTTATTGAATTTGCAAGAAATATTTGTGAAAAGCAAGGGGCTAATTCAACAGAGATTGATAATTTGTGTCAGTATCCAGTTATTGATATTCTCGAGGAACAGAAGAGCATTACTGATAAAGGCGGGACAATGAGGTTAGGAGCACATCCTGCTATTTTGCAAGAAGGGAGTTTGGTTTCAGAGTTATATGGTTTGACAGAAGTTTCAGAAAGGCATAGGCACAGATATGAAGTTAATCCGCGGTTTCATGAAATGTTGAAAGAGAATGGTTTGATTTTATCTGGGATGTCTCCTGACAGAAAGCTTGTGGAGTTTATTGAATTGCCGAGGGAGAAACATCCTTTTTTTGTTGCGACACAGGCACATCCTGAATTGAAGAGTAGTTTGTTTAAACCTGCACCATTGTTTAAGGGATTTGTTGAGGCTGCTTTGAGAAGAAATTGTTGTAATAATATATAAAAACTTCATTAGTCTTTTAGAGCAATGGTATCTTTTACAACAGCTAAACTTCCTATTCCAAAATCCTGGGAAGAATTTGAAGACATGATTTCGGATGTAATACAAATCGCTTGGAAAGATCCATTTACTATCCGTCATGGTCGGCAGGGTCAAAAACAAGATGGAGTTGATATCTATGGAAAACCTTATTATCTAAAGGGTTCATATGCGGGAGTTCAATGCAAAAATACAATCATTTCAAAAGAAGATATTAAAGAAGAAATAAAAAAAGCTGAAAATTTTAAGCCCCCCTTAAAAGAATTTATTGTTGCGACTACCTCTAAAAGAGATTCTCAAATCCAAGAAGATATAAGAGTAATCGATGAAGAAAGAACAAATAAAAATAAATTTTCTGTAAGAGTTTTGTTTTGGGAAGATATCTGCCTTAAATTAGCCGAAAATGAAGATTTAATGATAAAGCATTTCCCCCAATTTGTAGAAAAATCTGCGTCTTTAGAAAATATTTATAAAAAAATAATGATGTCTGAAGTTGGTGATTGGAAATTTGAAGATATCGGGGGAATTTATGTTTATAAAAAAGATGCAAATTTAACTATTAGAAGGGATGGATTTGAAAATTCTAGACCTTTTGAAGAAGGATGGGTAAAAAAATTTGCAGACCCCAAAGGGCGTACTAATGAACATATAATCTTTTACGCAAACACTCCTATAGAAAGAATTTATCTAGTAAGTGTTGATGGGGCAAGATGTTCTATACCTTACCCAAATCTAAAAGAAATGTCAATTACAAGTTACCAATATAAATTAGGGAAGATAATAAATGATTCTTTCCATTCAAGAGCCCTATATGATTTTGAGGGATATTTAAGAAAAGCAGGGATTAAAGTGGCAGAAGAAGAAATTTAAAAATTAAGCATTTGCATATCGCGCATGATATTCAACTAATCCATCCTTCGGGGTTAATGTATTGTGCGAAAGAGAGAATAATAGATAGTTTTTTCGCTAAAGTTTATTCAAGCGTCTGCCGTTATTTGTTTGCTTCGCCGCCAGCAGTTGTTTTTCCTTCGCGCTGGCTAAAAGAGCTATACATAAAAAGAAAATTTTTCAGGCAA
>JAHKAF010000072.1 GCA_018825865.1 Nanobdellota archaeon
ATATTAAATTCATCATTTCTTAAGAGATAAGAATAATTCAAAATAGAATGTCTAATCAAATAATAAAAATTATTTTTAGAATCACAAATTTCATAAATATGGCTAAACCTAGAAAATCTCATATATTTTTCAAAAAGTCAAAATTATTTAAACTTTTCAGGAGAAGGAATTTTATTATTATCTGTATCCATATACCCACAAGGACAAGAATCACGACATCTCAATTCCAAAATATCTTTTTCCTTAATTTCAAATTTTAATTCTTCCATAATTTTATATGCATCAATAACTATTTAAATCTTTTCCTCGGAATAAAGATATGAATAAAATTAGGGCACCAATTATAACAGTTTGCGGGCATGTTGATCATGGAAAAACCTCCTTATTAGATAGTTTAAGAGGAACTTGCATTGCAGACAGCGAAGCAGGTAATATAACTCAAAAAATCTCTTTTTCACTAATTACAGAGAGTCTCATAAAAAAAAGAATTGGCAACTTATTAAAGGTAAATAAAATCAATCTAAACATCCCGGGATTTTTACTTATAGATACCCCTGGGCACGCAGCGTTTACAAATCTGAGGAAACGAGGAGGAAGTTTAGCAGACTTGGCAGTCCTTGTCATCGATATAAACGAAGGAATAAAACCCCAAACAGCAGAAGTAATCAAAATCTTAAAGCATAATAAAACCCCTTTTCTAATTGCCCTTAATAAAATTGACAATATCTCTGGGTGGCGTAAACTTAATGATAGCTTACAAAAAAGTATTGAATCCCAACCACAAAATGTAAAGCAAGTTTTTGACGAGAGATACATGACTTTAATCGGGGCATTAAACAGCCACGGATTTGATGCAGATTTATTTTACAATATAAAAGATTTCACACAGAAAATAGCCTTGGTTCCAACTTCTGCAAAAACAAAAGAAGGGATTCCTGAATTAATTATGATGCTCTGTGGAGTAAGCCAAAAATACTTATCAAACAAACTTAAGTTAAACGAAGACGCGAAAGGGGTTATGCTGGAAATAAAAAAAGAAAAGACAACAAATTATATTGAAGCAATACTTTACGACGGAGAATTATCAAAAAAAGACCAAATAGCAGTTGCCAGTTTTGGTGGAGAACCAATAATAACAAACATAAGAATTCTGGAGGAGATTCAGCCACTTTGTGCAAAATTCAGGCCCAAGGATAAAGTGCAAGCATCAACAGGATTAAGAATGCAATTAGTAGAAAAGGCCAATATTCTTCCTGGAATGCCATTTGAAATTTACAAGAATAATAAAGAAGAGCTGAAAGAAAAATTCAAAAAAGAAATCTTAGAAAACATACAAACAAGTAAACAAGGAATTATCGCGAAGGCTGATTCTCTTGGGAGTTTGGAAGCACTCCTTTTCCTTTTAAAACAGGAAAACATTCAAGTGGTAAAAGCAGGTATCGGAAGCATAAACAAAGCAGATGTAATCTCAGCAAAAGCAAACCTGGAGATAAATGAACTTGATTCAATAATAGTCGGTTTTAATGTTTCAATCGACGAGGACGCAAGGGATATTACCCAAAAAAATATTAAAATTCTAACTGACGAAGTAATCTACAAACTAATTGAGAACCTGACAGAATTTAGAAAGGAAAAGGCAAAAGAGATTGAAAGGAAAAGGTTGATGGGATTGGCAACCATTTGTAAATTGAAAGTTCTTCCGCAATATGTTTTCAGAAATACAAAACCTGCAATCTTCGGTGTGAAAGTCGAGGGAGGAAAATTAATTTCAAACCTTCAACTAATCGACGACAAAGGAGATAAAGTGGGAAGAGTCAAAAACATTCAATCAGAAAACAAGTCTGTCCAGGAATCAACAGAAGGAAAGGAAGTTGCAATTTCAATTCCAGGTTTAAATTTCGAGAGGCAAATAAAAAATACAGGCATAGAAACTTTTTATTCAGAAATCTCAAAATCACAATTCAAGAATTTCAAAAAGAGCAAGGATTTACTTTCAGAAAAAGAAAAACAAATTCTCATGGAGATTGAGAGAATCAAAGGCGAGAAATGGGAATAATGTCAAATATACTTATATCCACAAACACCAAAAACCTTAAATAATCTGTTTCTACTATAAAATTACAATGATAGACGAGCACACACTCAAAAACTCTTTCAGAGCAATAAAAGCAGATATCCTTGAGATACAGGGTGAACTTATGAACATAAAACAGGAACAGGCGAGAATTTTGGTAGATGTTGATATAATGAAATCCGTCAGAAAAGACAAAACAAAAAACGTCGTGAAACCGCGCAGAAGCACCTATGTCGCTTCAAAAGAAGGTAAGAAATTCCACGTCGATACATGCGCCTACGCCCAGAACATAAAACCGCGAAGCAAAATCAAATTCAAATCTAAAACCACAGCACTAAACCAAGGATATAAAGCGTGCAATTGTGTAAAGTAGGACGATGAAATGACGAAGATAATTACATTATATGATACAACAGGATTTAGAGTTATGGATAATACATTTATAGAATTATTAAGTTGTAAAGATTTAGGAGAAGAAAAAGTTGAATTCAAAGATATTTCTTACAAAGAAGAATCTGTAGAATTTTTAAAACATTCAAAAGCTGTAGTGTGGACCCCCTCTCCTACAGAATTAATTAATATTGGAAATTTTGAGATTTCACTTACTAAAGATAATTATTTTGAAAGGATAAAAAGGGATGGATTTGAAGGTAAAAGAATATTATATTTACCAGATGGTTTTAGTAAGAAACACTTTCAATATAGCCTTATTCCTTGTGAGGTGGATTTCTCTAGAATAAGTGACCACCATGTCTTCTTTTTAAGAAATGACTCTCGTAAAAGACTTGCTGAGCTTATTAAAAATTTTTAACAATCAAACTTACTCTTTAACAACTCTATCAATCTCTTGCGAAGCGAGCCCCTCGGGGTTGAGGGAGACTAACCAAAACCCTAAAAATTTATACTCAAAAGTTTTAAAAACTAATTTCTCAATTAATTCTTATGTTCAAGATTAATATTGGAACAAAGCAAGGAAAAACATACAAACTCGAGGCAGA
>JAHKAF010000073.1 GCA_018825865.1 Nanobdellota archaeon
TGAAATGTCAATAGAATCTAAGGCATTTAATAGGAAGATATTTTAAATTCTTCTGAGGATTATGGAATGATTTTTATACTTCTTATTTTTTTCTTTGTTATGAATAAAAAGTACATAGTCTTGTTTTCGAATGGTTTGGATAGTCGGCTTGTAGTGAAAATTATGCAAAAGAAAAAATATGAGATTGTTGCTTTGTTCTTTAAACTGCCTTTTAGTAAGGATGTTGAGAATGAGGTAAAGAAATTTGTTAAGGAGAATAAAGTAAAATTGAAGTTGTTTGATTGCACTAAAGGTAAACTTCTTAAGGAATATCTTAAAATTATTAAGAAAGCTGAACATGGAATTGGAACAGGGATTAATCCTTGTATTGATTGCAAGATATTTATGCTGAAGAAGGCAAGGGAATTTGCCGACGATAAAGGGGTTGAATTGGTTGCTACTGGAGAAGTTTTTGGACAGAGGCCGATGTCACAGACAAAGAAAGCAATGGAAATTATTGAGGAGAAATCTGGATTGAAAGGAAGGATTGTTAGGCCTCTTTCCGAGGTTGGGGCTTTGGGAAGAAGACGAGGGAAACAAATAGTTCTTGCGAAAAAATTTAAATTAGAATATCCGCATCCTGCTGGAGGTTGTTTGCTTTGTGAGAGAGAGTTGAAGAAAAGGTTGGGCTATTTGTTAGATAGGGGGTTGAACAGCGACGAGATTAGGTTAGTTAATGTTGGAAGACACTTTCTTATAGACAATGTTTGGGTTGTTTTAGGAAGGAATAAAGAAGAGAATAAGATTATTGAAAGTGTTAGCACCGCTCGGTGTACCCGCAAAGCACTGAATGAAGGGGCAAGCGCAATTGTGCCGGATTATATTGGTCCTAGTGCTTTGATATTAGATAAATGTGATGAAAAACTATTTGGGATTGTAAATGATTTAATCAAAGCATATTCTAAAAAAGGTTCATTAAAATATAGAAAGAAGTTTGATGGGTGGAAGTTATAAAATGTGCAGAGCATGCGAAACAAAACCAGTGTATGAATTTACTAACCAGCGGAAGCTTTGCCGTCGGTGCTTTATTAATTGGTTTCAGAAAAAGTTTCTTTATACGATTAGGAAGTTTAAGATGATTCAACAAGGAGATGTTGTAGGATATTTTGGAGGAGATCATTTTAGATTTATTGTTCTGGAAGAAATGTTAAAAATTATCCTTCAAAAAAGAGATATTAAGTTGGTGAAACTCCCAAAAAGTAAAGATACTCTTGCCGTACTCTCAAAAAAATTAAAGATAGATTCAATAGCATGTCCAACAACTTGTGATCTGGGAGCAATATATATTATTTCTGAAATAATCAAAGGAGAGACGAATGATTTAATTAAAGAAGCAAAACCTGTTGAGTATTTGACAAAAACATCTAAATTTATAAAACCATTATATTTATTTCTCGACGAGGAAGTCCTGTTGTACGCTAAGCTAAAGAAGTTGAGGTTTGTTAAAGCAAAGAATGTGCGCAGTTCTGCGTATCCCAATACCCTAAAGGGCATAAAGGAGGGACAAGATCCCAAAACACAAAATGTAGGGGTAAAAAAGGATAAAATAAGTATGTTTGTCGACGAACTTGAGAAAAAACATCCTGAAGTTAAGCGTGCTGTTGTTAATTGGATGTTAGGGTTGGGGGGTTAATTACGCTGGTCTCTTTTTATCCCTGTCTAAACTTTCTAAAAAATTATCCAGAAACTTCTTATGTTCTTCTGTTTTCTTCATTTCTTTTATTGTGAAATAAGTTATTTTTCTTTCTTTATCCTCGTGTTTTTCGGTTTTTGCTAATGTACTTATCTTATTCTTTAGATTTTCCCCGAGGAAAACATCCCCTTTAGAAATTGTAGCTATTTTTTTCGCTGTTGTAATTAATGTTCCCATGCTCATAAACTTTAAACCATATTTGTCTTGATTAGCAATAATTGTTCCATAATCTAATGAGATTCCAAAATCTATTTTTTGTTTGGATAATTTATTATGTTTATCTAACGCCTCTTTAATCATTTGTGTGGTTTCTAGAGCATTCTTTTCGTTGTTAAAAGTTCTTGTCTTTACTGGAGCAAAAATGAAGAACAAGTTTTCTTGATTGTCATAAGTTGCAGCTTTTCTTCCTTCTGCAAGATTTACTATATTTTGAATAGTCTCCTGTGCATTACCTTTTTGAGATTCAATTTCTTTAAGGTTCTTTATTTTTAAACAAATTAAACTTATGTTCTGTTTATCTCCCTTGATTGATAAAGAAAGTTCTGCTTTGTTTTTAGAATTGATTAATGATTCTTTAGTTTGTTGAGAAGGACTGATTTTGTCTTTTTTTTTAAAATATTCTGGAATATATCCAAAGAAACTTCTTTTATAACCTTTTTTATATACGAGAAAAGCAATAAAACCCATTATTCCTATTATGAAAATCCATACAAAAGGATACCTAACGAGAGTTAAGACTGCTCCTGATGCCTCTTTCACGCTTATCGCTTTTCCAGTCAGCATCACGCTTTGTTCTATTTTATCCTCACCATCTGCAAGAATCTTTACCTGATATTCTCCATCTGGAGCAGATAATAAATACTTTTGTGATTCATCAATCTTAAGAGTAACATCAATATTTACAGATTCATTTCCTATATTTATCTGAACTGATTTATTATAAAATACATTTCCTGTATTAGTTATCACAACAGTTTTATTGATTATATCAACTTTCACTTGTTCTTTTTTAATAATCTCAAAGCTTGCCTCGTTTGTTATTTTATTTGAAACAGCGACGACAGTCCATTCTGAAGGGGATTCTTTGTATAATATTGGAATCTCAAGAAATTCATTTGTTGGTTTTTCAGTTTGCTCTAAAATAGTATCTATGTTATTTTTTACAGTGATAATTGCTGTAGAACTAATTGGCTCTCCAGTTTGGTCACGAAGTATTGCTTTAACTTTCATAGATGTCCCTGGCTCAACATTTGGATTTTCGAATACTATTTCTAGGTTTGTTGGGATTTGCTTTATGGCAATTTCATAACTTCCACTTCCTTGATTTGTAATTTCACCATCATATTTATCTTTTTCATAAACATATAATTTTACAGAATATATCCCTGCTGCCATGTCCTTCGGTACTGGGAAACTTATGGAGAAATATCCGAGGTTGACTGTGTTTTGTATATCAATGCTCTCCCCCGAATCTTTATGAGTAAGATTTATCTCTACAATTCCTTGAACTAATTCTCCATTTTCTTTTTTCGCATTTCCCTCAATAGTCAGTGTTTCTTCAGGTGCAAATTCTAGCAATTCTGTTTCTGGCTCTATTATTATTGAATCTGAAATTTTAAATTCATTTGTAAGGATATACACCTCTCCTAATTGAGATTTTATTTTACAGTCACCAGTAGATTTTCCTAATCTCTTAGAATTTAAGATTATTTTAGCATTGATTAATTCTTCTGATCCTGAATTGATTAGCATATCTTTTTTAAAAACTTCTGTTGAAATCCCGTTACAAATTAAATACATATAAAAAGTATTTCTAATGTCAGTATTAGTTGACACCTTTACTGGGATGTCGATAACATCTCCTAAACTGTATAATTTCTCCACATTTGGTTGTTGATGATTAATCGAAATTGTGGCAGATACGAAAGACACCATCATTATTACAAAAATTATTGCGATTACTCCTCTTTTCATTTTCTTTTTTATGGAAATAATAGTCAAGATTGATTTATAAATATTTGGTGAGTTTTTGATAATGTTTAAAAACATCTTTATGTTTGTTTTGGTATGAAAAAGAGATTGAAGAAACCGACTTCGTCGGACGCTCGCCGAACACAGTCGCTTCGCATAAAGATGGTGGTGAATCCGTGGGAAGTCTCGGGGGATATTAATTATGAAAAGTTGATTAAGGAGTTTGGGATTAAGCCGCTCAAGAAATTGCCAGAGATTTTTGATAAGAATATTTTATTCAGGCGGAATGTTATTTTTGCACATAGAGATATTCAGAGAATTTTAGATGCGATTAAAAGTAAGAAAAAATTTGTGATGATGACTGGTTTGATGCCTTCGGGGAAGTTTCATCTTGGGCATATGCTTTTGGCTCAGCAGATGATTTTTTATCAGAAACTTGGAGTTAAATTGTACATTGCTGTTGCTGACTTGGAGGCGTATAGTGCAAGAAATAAAAGTTTGAAGGAGTTGAGAGAAATTGCGATTGATCAGTATTTGTTAAATTATATTGCTCTTGGGCTTAGTCCAAAGAATTGCGATTTTTATTTTCAGAGCGAGAGGTCAGATAATGCTAAAAAATCTAATGCATATTATCGGCTTGCGTCTAATCTTTCTTCTTATGCGACATTCAATGAATTCAAGGCTATTTATGGAGATATTTCTCCAGGGAAAATGAATGCTTCTATTTTGCAGGCTGCAGATATGCTTCATCCGCAATTGCCAGAATTTGAAGGAAAGCCACTTCCTGTTTTGGTTCCTGTAGGAATTGACCAAGACCCTCATTTGAGAATTGCACGAGATATTAGCAGAAGGTTTAAAGATTACAATTTTGTCCAATTAAGTTCAACTTATCATACATTTCTCCCAGGATTGAAAGGCGGAGGAAAAATGTCCAGTAGCGACGAGAATTCGCTTATTGCAATGACAGACTCCCCTTCAGAAGTCAAAACTAAAATTAACAAATATGCCTTTTCAGGAGGACAGCATACTGTTGAGGAGCATAGAAAGAAAGGAGGCAACCCTGATGTTGATGTTTCATTCCAATATTTGAGAATGTTCTTTGAACCCGACGATAAAAAACTGAAAGATATTTATGAAGATTATAAATCTGGGGCTTTGCTGACTGGTGAGTTAAAAGGAATTTTGATTGAAAAGATAAATGCTTTTTTGAAGAATCATCAAAAGCAGAGGATTTTGGCGAAGAAACAAGTTGGGAAGTTTTTGTATAGTTAAGGATAACAATTTTTATTAATGTGATTCGTTTAATCTTTAGATGAGTTTATTGGCAGAGAGAGTGTTTCATGGTTTGATGAAGGTAAAAAAAGATAGGGGAGGAGATTATTATCTTCATGTTCTAATGGATGGTGTTGAGAAGATTATCAACCCTTGTTGTGGGGTAGGAGGATTTAGGTATCATTGGTTAGAGGCGGTTGTTGAATCTGAGGGGATTGAAGTTGATGAAACTTTGGGATTAACTTGTTCAAATAATTGTAGAGTTGCTAGTGCCCAAGGAAAAATGACACTTAACAGAGGAGAAAATGATGAATACCCTCAAGATATTAATATTAGAGTTTTTCCTTATGAATTGGGAAGATTACTTGAGAGAAAAGTAAATTATTTGATGACACGTCATGATGGCGAAAATAAAGTATGGATTTATTTAGATGATGAATTCCCTCCAATAATTAATTTTAAAGTCTAAGCCTGTTTGTAAAATTGGTGTTTAAATCTTTTTGAGTTTATTGGAGTATATCCATCTAACCAACTTAATTTTTCAGGTTCGTTCTTTAATTCTTTTAATCTCCACTTTGCAACGTATGCAACTTGTCCTTTGTTAAAAATATCTAGTTTGCCTTCTATGATTTTTCTTGCTATAAACAAACATTCATCCCATTTATTTGGTTCATATTTTTTAGGTGTAAGAACTTTTCTTAAATTTTTTCTGTTTTTTATTGTAGTTGGGCTGAAGCATTTGTATTGATTAGGATGTAATAAAACATTATTTAGAGAGCCTTTCCCAGTGTAGCTTTTTCCGTCGGTAATTCTGTTAATAGGAGTATATCCTATCCAGACTCTTTCTTCCATCCCACAATCTCTCCCCTCCCCAAATATCATTTTTGCTAAAAGAATATCTTCTGGTTCATTGTATAACTCTTTAACTTTCCTTTCAAGTTTTTCTTTTTCATTCCCTGCGAAAGCGAAAGGATTTCCTGTTAATAAAGTTCCTACTAAATAAATTCCTAATCCTGTTATAGCTGTTCTTCTATTCATCATTTTAACCCGCTAATTTCATACAACTAATTTTATAAACCTTTTCTCCTTATCTTTTTTATGAAAATTTTATTGTTGCATTGTGATTATATCAGGTTTAAACCTCTGAAAAAGGCACTGAAGAATATTGGTGATTTGAAGGATAAAGAGGAAAAGAAAGTTGAGGAATGTCTTGTTGTTTTGACTGCTGTTGAAAAGACAGACAGCGACGTGAAAAAGATTGTTGAGAAATACTCAGAAAATGTCGCGGATGTTGCGAAGCAGGTTAAAACTAAGAACATAGTTCTTTATCCTTATGCCCATCTATCTAAGAACCTTGGGAGTCCTGAGATTGCTGTGAAGATTTTGGAGGATGTAGAGAAAATTTTGAAGAAAAATTTTGAGGTTGTTCGCGCGCCGTTTGGGTATTACAAGGAATTTGAATTGAAAGTTAAAGGGCATCCGTTGAGTGAGTTGTCAAGGGAGATTGTCGTCGGAGAGAGTAATGAAAATGAAGAGGAGAGTTATGACCCGAAACAATTATTGAGGGAAATTTCTAAAACAAAATTAGATAGTTCTAAGTTGAAAGATAATGACCACAGAATTTTGGGGCAGCAAATGGATTTGTTTAGTTTTAATGAGACTGCGCCAGGGATGGTTTTTTGGCATAATAATGGGTTAGTGATTAGGAATGAGTTGATTGAGTTTGCAAGAGAACTTCTGAGGAAGACAGGTTATGAGGAGGTTTTGACCCCGCAGATTTTGGATAAGAAGTTGTGGCAGATTTCAGGACACTGGGAAAAGTATAAGGAAAATATTTTCTTGACTGATTATGAGAAAAGGCAGTTTGCAGTCAAGCCCATGAATTGTCCTGGGGGGTTGTTGATATATAAGAACAAGCCAAAGAGTTATCGGGATCTGCCTTTGAAATCAGGGGAATTTGGGATTGTGCATAGACAGGAATTGTCAGGAGTTTTAGGAGGGTTGTTCAGAGTTATCCAGTTCACGCAGGATGATGCCCATGTGTTTTGTACAGAGAAGCAACTTGAACAGGAGATTTTTAATTTGATGGATTTGGTTGATGTTGTTTATTCCAAGTTCGGTTTTGAGTATAAGATAGAATTGTCGACGAGGCCTGAAAAAAGAATCGGTGACGACAAATTGTGGGATAAGGCAGAGGATATTTTGAAAAGCGTTTTGAAGAAGAGAAAGGTTAAGTTTAAGATTAACGAGGGAGATGGGGCTTTTTACGGACCGAAGATTGATTTCCATCTGAAGGATTCGCTGGGAAGAACTTGGCAGTGTGGGACAATTCAGGTTGATTTTTCAATGCCTGAGAGATTTAATCTGGAGTATACAGACAAAGATAATAAAAAGAAACAGCCTGTTATGATTCACAGAACTATTTATGGAAGTCTGGAAAGGTTTATAGGGGTTCTTTTGGAACATACAAATGGGCGTTTGCCGACGTGGCTTGCGCCGATTCAGGTTCGGGTTTTGAATTTTACAGACAGGAATCAGGATTATGCTAAGAAAGTTATTAAGCAGCTTGGAGAGAAGATTCCGAGTTTGAGAATCGACGCTGATTTTAGGTCAACGACAGTTCCTGCGAAGGTCAAGGACGCTGAGTTGATGA
The DNA here is from genome assembly GCA_018825865.1 of Nanobdellota archaeon. Lineage (GTDB taxonomy): Archaea > Nanobdellota > Nanobdellia > Pacearchaeales > GW2011-AR1 > JAHKAF01. The sequence goes on from JAHKAF010000073.1 coordinate 7,629, forward strand.
AAGTGCCTTATGTGATTGTCGTGGGAGACAGGGAAGAGAAAGATAATAATTTGGCTGTGCGGGTTAGAGGGGACAGAAAGATTCAGAACTTTAGTGTTGAAGAATTTGGTGATAAGTTGGAGAAGGAGATTGAGGCGAGGGCCTGATGGTTTAAGGCGTACTAAGGAATGATTTACATTTGTTTTCTAATCCCTTAAGATTTTCTGGGGGAATTAATTTCCACCTACTCTCTTGGTCAAGCCCCTTTGTCTCATAATCCCATTTAATTATGTTTTGCATAACTTCTACTACATAGGTTAAATCTCCATAAGTATTTTTATCTTTGAACTCTGCTTCAGCATATCCTAAATTTTTGCAAAGCTTAGCAATAATCATCCACTGTTCTCTTTCTAATGTCATAGAAATTGTTAACTATAGTCCTATTTAAGGATTTATTTCATTTAATATATACTATATAATCATACCAATCCCGAGGACAATATTGTTAAGTAGTCTCTAAAAGCAAAAGATTTATAATGTCATTTTATAGTGATTATTTATGAAAAAATACGATATTCATCAAATTATGGAAGATTATCAGAAGGGTTTAGGCGATGGTGAAAAAGCTTTTGAGTCTATCGGAATTGTAGGCCCCTTAAATGATTTATTCAAAAGAGGTATGCTCACAAAGAATGAAAGGATAATAAGAGATTTAATTAGAAAAAGAGAAGGAAGAACCACTTTTAATGAGGTCTTTGATAATTTCTTTGATTCTTATGATGAAGATTAACACTTCTCCACGATAAATTCAACTTTTAGATTATGAGAAATTTTCTTTTTTATTTTGAAGCCGACTTTTTTGAATAAGTCGTAGATTTCTTTTTCATCGTAAAGGTAGTAATATCTTTTTCCTTTGTCTCGCCATCCGACTAATTTTTCTTTTGGCGCGTTTTTGAACCTTTTTGAACCTTTGTTCCAGACCGAGATTAGTGCTTGTGCTTTTGGTTTGAGAACTCTGAATAATTCTTTCACTGCTTGCTCTCGCTGTTTTTCTGATTCTATGCAATGAAGAGAATCAAAACAAATTCCCGCATCAAAGAAATCATTTTCATAAGGAATTTTGTGCATTGGAGAAACCTTGAATTCAGCGTCGATGTTTTGTTCTTTTGCTTTCTTTTTTGCGAGTTTAATCATTTTAGGCGAGAAGTCAATCAGATACATTTTACTATTTTTAATTTTCATTAGGTGCCGTCCTGCCCCGCTCCCTAAATCAATGATTTTTCCTTTCTGCTTCTTGAGGAATTCTCTTGCACTCCAAGAAGGTTCCTGTCTAAATTCAAACCATTCAGGTGCAATGTTGTTCCAGACTTGTTTTTGGTTCATAGATTATTTTATCACCCTAACTTATTTAAACTTTCTTTAATCCTATGTCTTTATGATTAATCTGGTTAATTTTATAACTGAAATAGATAAACTAAAGAGAACCTATCGTTATTCGACGATGGATAAGTCTACACATGATTCTGTTGCAGACCACTCTTGGAAGTTGGCGCTTATGGCTATCGTTGTTGCAGAAAAACTAAATTTGGATTTAGATGTTTTACATGCTGTTAAGTTAGCATTGTTCCATGATTTGCAAGAATATGTTGCTGGAGAAATTGATTCTAGGTTAGTTAAACAAGGGGTGGTGAGTAAAGAAGAGAAATTTAAGTTAGAAGAAAAAGCTTTGAAGGAGCTTATTGATTCATTTAATGATTTAGGAGAAGATACTTATGATTTATGGAAAGAATTTGAAGGAGGCAAAACAATGGAGGCAAGATTTGTTAAGGCATTGGATAAATTAGAAGCAATTTCTCATTTAATCAGTGTCGGAGATTTCAAAGATTTGGATTATACAGCCACCTATGCTGACGAAGCTGTTAAGGATTTCCCTGAATTAATCCATTTATTGAAAGAAGTTAAAAGTGTACTAAAGAAAAAAGCTGAAAAAGTAGGAAAGAGATGGAAGTCAGAATATGATTTAGTTTAATTCAAATTACGCTCGCAGAGCTCGTAGATGAGCGGTTCACAATCCGATACCCCAAAGGGCATAAACGCTGTCAGGATTGTTCGCTAAGAAATTATTATAATATAGCTTCGCATTATATGTTGAGCTCAAAGTTATTTTTGTTAATACCCTATAGGGCATAAATAGTTTATATTAATCGAACGAAGTGAGCAATAGTTAAATATAAAATCTTCTTGATTTATTCTTAGTTATGTTCAAACCAAAGAAAGGCGAAGTTCGGAAACCGACGAAGACGATTTCAGGGATAACTCCTGTTGCTGTGATGTTGCCTCCGCGGAAATGTAATCATGGAATGTGTATTTATTGTCCGAATATGGATGTGCCTCAGAGTTATACTCCGAAGAGCCCTGTTGTTATGCGTGCCATGCGAGTGAATTATGATTCATATAAACAGGTTCGGGCGAGGATTAAGGCGTTTGAGGTGATGAATCATCCGACAGAGAAAGTTGAACTGATTATTATGGGAGGGACGTTTCTCGAATACCCGACGAAGTTTCAGTATAAATTTGTTAAAGGTTGTTATGATGCACTTAATAGAAAAAAGAGCAAGAGTTTGGTGCTGGCGCAGAAGTTGAATGAAAGCAAATCAAAGATTTCCATTCGTCCTTCAATTGAAGAATTAAAAGAACAACTAAGAATAACACAATTGAAGAACGAGAAGTCAAAGCATAGGTGTGTGGCGCTTTGTGTTGAGACTCGTCCAGATGTTTGTATTGAGTTTATTGATAGGATGAGAGAATGGGGGGTTACGCGGGTTGAGTTAGGGGTGCAGATTATCGACGATAAAATTTATGAGAAAGTTAAGCGAGGGCATACTGTTCAGGATGTTGTGGATGCTACGCGGGAGTTGAAAAACGCAGGTTTTAAAGTCGGTTATCATATAATGCCTGGGCTTCCTGGAAGCAGTTTGAAAAAGGATTTGAAATTGTTTAAGAAACTTTTTTCTGATGAGAGGTTTAAGCCAGATCAGTTGAAGATTTATCCGTGTCAGGTTATGCCGAGTTCTGAACTTGAGAATTTGTATTGGAGTAAGAAATACGAACCTTATACTCGGGAAGAGACAGAGAAGATTTTGATTAAGATGTTGAAGGCGGTTCCGCGGTATTGCCGGGTTATGAGAGTTATGCGTGAGATCCCGCCAGAGTATATTGTTGCTGGGACAACGAGAATTGATTTGCGTCGAGAGATTGAGAGAGAGTTGAGAGGTAAGGGGATTAAGTTAAATGAGATTCGGTATAGAGAGATTGGGTTTAATTCAAGGAACTTTGCTCAGGATTCCCGCCCACCTGCCCGTCAGCACCTTCGGTGCAGACAAGAGTTAGTCTCGCAAAGTTTAAGTGAGGTTAAATTGAATGTTACTAAGTATAAATCGTCTGGAGGAGAGGAATATTTTTTAGAGATTGTAAATAAAAATGATATCTTGTTTGGGTTGTTGAGGTTGAGAATTGCTTCACTTTGTTCAGAGATTGATGGCTCAAAACTGACTGCGTCAAGTTTTTCGCTTAAGAAAAAATCGTTAAAGGAAAATATTTCATTAACTACTTCCCAGCGGAGCACCTTGGCGAAGACTGGTGCGGAGCAAAGTAATTCTGAGTACAGCGAGGGTAAATTTGCAATTATAAGAGAACTCCATATATACGGACAAGCTCTTAAATTGGGGCAAGAAGGAAAAATATCTCAGCATATGGGTTTGGGTAAATGGCTGATGGATGAAGCAGAGAAGATTTGTCGAAGAGAGAATGGGCGCCGCTCGGCGTATACCCAACCAAGTAGGTGCA
>JAHKAF010000074.1 GCA_018825865.1 Nanobdellota archaeon
GGAGGGTCTTTATCAATACAGATTTGGGTAATTCCTCCAGAATATACTACGCCAATCATAAATATAATCATAAAAAATAATAATCTTTCATTTTATGCTATCCAATCATTTTTATTTCCAAGAATATCTTCTGCTTTTGCGTCGAGCCAGTAAGAGCCACTTGTAAGACTATATTCTGTTGTATTTAATTGTAATTCATATAAATTGCTCGTTGTGTTTAAGTTCATATTTATCCAAGGTGTTGTAGTGCACAATGTTCCATTTATTGAGCCCCCTGTTGCAGGACAGATTCCAATACCTTCTTTTATTTCTCTTAATCTACATTTAACACTTTGATTATTTACCCCTGATCTTGCATCTGTCACATTAAATTTAATTGGAATGATTTCAGAATAAACTCCTCCTTGAGGTTCTACAAGTGTTAATTCAGGTCCTGTTTCATCTGTCTTTAAAGTCACATTATCTGAACCAATATTTCCTGAAGTGTCAACTGCAGTTATATTAAATAAATAATCTCCCTCGCTAATTCCCGACGGCAAATTCTCCATGAAATAATAAAATCCGTCGCTGTTTTTTGCAAGAGAATAAGTATAATTTGCCGACGGCGTGAAGATTGTTCCGTAATAACTGCTTAGTCCTCTTCCTTCTGTTATGTTTACTTTCACATTTACATAACTTCCTGCTTTGTAATATCCATCAAAATCATTTTTATTTAATATCACGACAAGAGGAGCAGTGGTATCGTTGAGATAAAACATTTCTGCCATAAGAGTATATTGTGAAGGATAAAGTGCTGGATGAGAAGTTATGTTTAAGAAAACCTCGTCGTGTTCATTAAGTTTCAAATCTCCGTCGGCGTTGTAGCAGTAAAAGGTTCCGTTGGAGATATTATTAATTGTTGTTGTATCAATAGGATTTATAATTATCTGTGTTTCATTTTCAGAACAACTAAAATAAACTGTTTTTGAATAAACACATACTCCCAATATATTCCAGATACATTTGTCTACAAATCCTTCAATTTCAAAATCCCCTTTCCAGACAGGATAATTTGTTTGGTCGTCAGAACTTAAATTTAATTTTATTATTAACGGAGAATCATCTTCATTTGTTCCATCTGCAAGATAATTAAAGCTAAAATTTGCAGAGAAAGTATTTCCTGCAATAACCGGACTTACAGGAATTGTTATTCCCTCAAGATTACTTAATGTATTTGCCGCAGCCACAATCCCAATTAGGAAAATCATTCCGAGGATGATTGTTAATGTTTTTTGTTTCATATTGCAGATACCTCTACTCTTGAATAGCCGTCAGTATAACTATGCCCTGTGCTAATCCAATATTCTGAATCAACTCCTGCTCCAGAAATTATTAATCCTATTCTATCTTCGGGGTTAAGAATTATTTCTGAAGAAGATGAACATGAAGTTTCTTTTTTGGCATAATTTACTATATTTGTTAATTCAACACTTAAAGGAACACAAATAATTTCTTCTACTAAATTAGGTTTGATTCTTACAACTTGAAATTGTAGAATATTTCCAGAATTATTTGTTTTTGCCCATATTTTAATATCAAATTTTGCTTGATAAAAATTTTCAACATCTAACGGTTCTGTCATAAACAAATATCTTTGTCCATCAAATAAATAAGTTATGTTTTCCTCTGTTGGAGGAGTATTTATGGTGATTCCCCTATAAATGACTTCGGGATTATCACTAAGAGGAATTGAAGAACCATCCAAATAAAAAACAGGTCCCTCAACAATCACTTCTCCAGTAATCACAGCAAAATGCGTGAGCAAACCCGCGCTGACTATTCCAACTAACAAAATCCCTGCAATCAGCGTCGCTATTTTTTTATTCATTCAAAATCCTCTGCTTTTAATTTTTCCCATTTGTTGCATGATTGTAAAAGTTCATTATATCTTGAGAACAGAGAATTTCGGTTTCTGTTAAAATAAGTATATAAAATAACTTCAATATTATTATCCTGAAGGTTTTTAATTAAAGGCACAAAATCGCTGTCGCATGCAAGGAGGATTATTTTTTTTATGTCAGGATATTTTTCTTTTATTTGCATTAAGTCAATAGAAATTAAAATGTCCACCCCTTTTTGCTTGTATTGGTATTCTCCGTCTAATTTTAATCTTTGGCATCTTCCTTCTCTAACAGTAATCCATTTTTTGTACTGGAGGAGGTTTGACAGGTTTTTGTAATTTTTCATTAATCTCTTTTCATTTTCTTCTGGAATCGGGCTTTGATAAGGAGGAGCTGTATAAAAGAACAAATGCCTGAGGTTTAGGTTTTCTTTTTTGCAGATATTTCTGAAAGTCTGTAGAAGTTTTTTCTTTTTTCCAGAAATTTTTTCAAATTCTTTTTTAACTAATTTAAAGAATCCGTTATCCACGAACATTAAGGTTTCCTCCATCTTTTAGACCTCCAGAGAGTTTAGAAAAATAAAAATCATCCGGCAATCTGCGCGGATTACCGGGGAGCATAAACCCAACAAACCTGTTGGTGTTTCTACCAGCAATTAAAACTTTATAAATTTTTCTATTTTCATCTTTTCTCTTAGTTATTTTTTTACCTCGAAGACATCTCATGCTCTTTGAGTATCTTGCTTCTCTTTGAGGTTCTTGAGGCTCAACTACAGTTGAGTCATGCCCGTGGTATGCCATTTGGTTATTCATACTTGTTCTTTCTCCTTCTGTTTTGCCTCTCGGCGTGACTATGAACCCTCGTCGTTTTTGAGGAGGGTTTCATTTTTTCTCCTCTTGTTCGGCGTCCTCGACGGACGAATGCAAATCTTTCTCTAGACCTACTTGGCTGATTTGCTTTTTTCTTTCCCTTAAAAAATAAATTAGGAAATAAAAAAATAAATTATGTTTATGGATATAGAACTCCATTTATTGTTACTCCACTTGCAGTGATAGTTCCTATGTAGTCAACGTTTGTAATTGTTGTATATGTTCCTGGATATGAATTATATTCAAAACCATAAACCATTCTAAATTCAACTACTCTTCCTGGAATATTTGCATAAGTCTGAGTTGGTAATTCTACCTGAGTTAAATCTGTTCCACTGTTGACTTGTACATGGCTCACATAAACTGTTTGGTCATCTACATCTGGACTTGGGTCTAAACTTGGATTACCTGATTGTACTCTTACTTCTCTAACACTGTAATCTGCATAAGCATCTGGTGAACCTCCGCTTAGTGTAGTAAACATTGCTTTAGTATATGTTGCTCTTCCGTCTACTATAGTTGCAAGTGGGCTTCCACCATTCCATGTAGTAAGTTGCACATCATCAAGTCCTGCTTTTCTTAACCAGACATTTACATGAGGAACTCTTGCACTTCCATCTGTTACATTATAATCAAATGATGCGTTTACAAAATTATTCCATAGAACACCACCTTCGCTACCAAGATAAAGGTGCACATCATCTTCGTCCCCTACGCCAGCTGCTCCTCCAGATAGAGATACTAATTTATATTCAGGATATATGTTAGCTCCATCACAATTCGTAGGATCTGGACCAGGACAAGTATTTTCCAAATTCACATCTACTAATATCCATGTGTCTGCATTATTTTTTAAAGTATGGTCAGGATTATAAAATATCTCTCCTGCCACTCCGACCATTGTTTCTACTACAGGTGTTAAAGTAGTAATATCGTGCCCATCAAATAACACTGATTGACTTAATGTCACTGAACCAGTTATCACACCAAAATATGTCA
>JAHKAF010000075.1 GCA_018825865.1 Nanobdellota archaeon
AAGTTAAGATGATAATTAAGTTAGAAAAGAAGATAGGAGAGCATGAAGCAAATCTGGAAGATGTTAAACAAAAAATAGACATCAAAATAAGAGGAGAGCTAACTGAAGAACAGCAAGCAATGATTGATTCTGTGTTAAGCAACCTAGAAGGCCAAACAGGAGAACTTAAGATTAAGGTTGTAAACAAAAAAGGTAAAACCAAGATTAAGATTAAGGTAAAAACAGGTAAAAGTGAAGTCGAGATAGAGAAAGAAGTTGAAGGTATTGAAGATGAAGTTGGACTTACAAAAGATAGAACTGTTTGGGCTCAGAAAGCAATTGACCATGCAGAAGAAAAGATTACAAATGCAGAGGAGAAGATTAATGAAAAGATAGTTGAAGGCTTTAATGTGACAATTGTTGAGGATTACCTTGTTCAAGCAAAAGATATGCTTGCGCAGGCAAAAGATAAGCTAGATGCAAAAGAGTATAAAGAAGCAAGGAAACTAGCACAAGATGCAGGAAAATTGGCAATGCACGCAAAAAGAGGCAAAAGCTTTGATGAAATTGAAGACGATGAGGAAGACATTGAGTGTGTAATTGATGAAGAGTGTAAAATTGGTCAAGTCTGTCTGGATGGAGAATGTGAAAAATTAGAAAAATTGTGCATTAATAATACAGATTGTAAAGAAGATGAATTATGCGTTGAGCAAAAATGTGTCGAACAAGAAGAGATAGAATGTACAATCGATAGTGACTGCAAAGAAGATGAAACTTGTGTAGAAGGAGAATGTACAGAAGCAGAAGAGGAAGAAGAAGCTGAATGTACAGTTGAGGCAGATTGCAAAGAAGGTGAAATTTGTACAGATGGAGAATGCGAAAAAGTCGCAGAGCCTGAATGTACAGTCGACACTGACTGCAAAGAAGACGAAACTTGCGTAGAAGGCGAGTGTGAGAAGAGCGAAGAATAAATTTTTTCTTTTTTTTCTTTTTTTTAGGCGACCCCCTTTCTATTTAGAAATTGCCCTTTCAGAAAATTAGAGAGAATTCCCGTTTTCTAGTCGAGAAAATTAAATTTAATTGCGTATAACATAACGGCATACGAAATTTTCGTTTAAACCGATTTGTTCAAACCCCAAAGCCTGTAGAGGGATTTGAACCCCCGGCCCTTTGCTTTCTGGATTCTTACAGAATCTGGATGATCAAACACTGTTTGAATCTACAAGGCAAATGCTCTACCACTGAGCTATACAGGCATGATAAGTTTAAATAGAATTAATTTAAAAGGTTTGTTATTCTTCCTTTTCTTTAAGTTCTTTCTCAACCTTGAATACTCTAATCTCGCAGAGAGAAAGAGGGTAAACTTTTTTTAGTTTTAGGCTAAGTGGTTTTTGAAGTTTGTTTTTGATTATGTCGTCGAATAATTCATTTATCGGTTTATTCTTTACGTAAGAAATTAATTCTTCTTTTGCCTTTTCCCTGAGGGCTTTTCTAACCGCTCTTGAAACTTTTCTTCTTGTTATTAGAAATGGTTTTATTCTTATCTGTGCGTCTTTGCATTCTGTTGAAAATGAATCCTCGACATAGTTTGTCCCTTTTCTCATCATTCTCCTCAAAAAGTAAGGCATTAACTTTACTTCTTTTGGAACTGAAGTTGCTTTATCTCCCTCGACGCTTACCTTCAATTTAATCAACATGCTTTTTCCTCTAAGAACTCTTGTTAAATCATATTGGATGAATCTTCCAGCCAAATCTTTTAACTCATATCCCATTAACTGAGTCTCTTTTCCGATTATTGGCATGTCGACGTCAAAAAATCTTTTCTTTTTCTTTGTTGGTTTAGCCATTTTATTTATTCTTGTAATAGTTTTCCTGTTCGTTTATTTCTTGATGAATCTCTGTATTTGGATTTTTTGCAGATAGTGCATGTATACATTATGTTCGGTTTTTTAGTTGTTTTGGATTTTCTTTTATTTTTTGTTATTGGAGGTTTAGAACCCCATTTTCCTTTGTTTCCAATTCCAACTCCGAGCCCACGTTTTTTTGCTCTTGATATTGAACCTCTTGTAAGAGTCCCTCTTTTCCCTCCTGTTCCTATTATTTTAATCTTCTGGGGAGTTTTTTTGTTACAATATGGGCAAAACCTGTTTGTTTGTTTAGGTATTTTCATAATAGGAACAGATTTTTTTGGTTTTTAAAGTTAGTGGATGGTCCCACCAGGAATTGAACCTGGATCTTTTCCACGTCAAGGAAATGTCTTAGCCACTGGACTATGGGACCTAAAACAACTGACTTTTATTTAGTTGAATAAGAAATGTTTAAATATAAGTCTTTCTAAATTTATATATGGCAAGAAAAGGGGAAGATTATTATCCTGAAAAAAAGAAGATGAATGCGTTCGTTTTTGCGATTTATTTAATCCTCGGAGTTTATTTCATTAATTTTCCTTTTCAGTTTTATCCAATCCCAGAAGTGGTTTCTAAGTTTGATTCTTGGATAATTTTTGCTGGAGGAATCTTCATGCTTTTTGGAGCAATAAATTATTTTAGAGCTAAGAGGAATTAGATAAATTTTTGATTTTCCACATTAGCTTTATATAATAAATAAGCTCCATCTAATAATGAGTAAGGATAAAGAAATTTTTGAAAAAATTTATGAAGTGGGGGCAGTTTGGACAGAATCAAAGCCACCTAAGGAATTAGTAAATTTAATTGAAAGTAGGAAAATTAAACTATGCAAAGTTCTTGATATTGGATGTGGAGAGGGGTTTTATGCTATTTATTTAGCTTCAAAAGATTTTGAAGTAACAGGAATAGATATTTCAGAAAATGCTATAAAATTAGCAAAAGAAAATGCTACGAAAGAAGGCATAAAAATAAAGTTTATGCAAATGGATGTTGTAGATTTAGGAATGGTAAATGATGAATTTGATTTTGTATTTGAGTGGGCAGTTTTGCATCATATAATCCCTAAACAGCGACAGAAATATGTAAATAATATTAAAAGTATTTTAAACAAAAGAGGAAAATATTTATCAGTTTGTTTTAATAATCAAAATCCTGATTTTGGTGCAAAAGGTAAAAATCTAAGGATAGTTTCTGAAGGCTCAGCAATGCCTGCGGGAACAAAATTATATTATTCTTCTTTTGAAGAAATGAAACAATTATTTGGGCAACACTTTAATATAATCGGCGCTAAATTAATACAGATGACTACTGGAAGCAAACACCATATTGGTAATTATTTCTTTATGGAAAAGCCATAAAATCATATAGGAATTAGTTAGCCCATTTTTAATTTACTAATATTATTCATCATATAATCTACTTACTAACTTACTAAGTAAGTTACTTATTAAGAAACATTTATATAGAGTTTTTCATTATGATTATAAATTAGAGGGATTATGAAAAAATATTTACTCCTCATAGAGGATGAGAAACTTTGGGAAAAGTTTAAAGAACTCATTGCCCGAGATATTAATACTGAAATTATTGAATTAATAAAAAATAAGGTCAGTTCAGGAGGGAAGAAATGAGAAACAAAAGAGCACAA
>JAHKAF010000076.1 GCA_018825865.1 Nanobdellota archaeon
AAATAAGTTTCCTAACTTTCCTTTTACTTTCAACCAACCACCTTAACAAAAATGCCGTACCTGCACTATGGCCAATAAGAATAGTGTTCTCACCAATTTTATTTTTCTCAAAAACCACTTTCCATTTTTCATAATCTGGCAACCAATCATCAGGATACAATTCATTAGAAACTATTATATCTTTTTCTTCTAATTTATCTTTTAGCCAAGGTTTCCAGTGTCTTTCCGTTTCCAAGGGAAATTCTTTAGAATCTTCTTCATTCACATTACTTCCATGAACAATTATGACATTTGAGATATCCGAAGCTGTCTCAACCTCAAAATCAATCTCAGTCCCAAAACTTTTCCCAATCCAATTTTTCTGCATCAGCTTAATTCTTTCAGGCCATTTCAAATCATCAATACAATCCAAAAGCTCGTCTGCATAGGCAGTTGTTTTGATAAACCACTGCTCAAGATGTTTAACCTCAACATCTGTATCTGTGTGTCTCCAGCATTTTCCTCCATGAACTTGCTCATTTGCCAAAACCGTTGTGCACTCAGGACACCAATTAACAGGCGCCTTCCCTCGATAAATGAGCCCTTTCTCTAAAAGTTTCAAAAAGAAAAACTGGTTCCATTTATAATATTCTGGTTTGTGAGTCTCAAGAATCCTCCCCCAATCATAACTCACTCCCATTGCCTTCTGTTGCTCAATAAAATTCTTAATAGAATTCTCAGTATACTTTTTAGGATGTGTCTTGGCTTTTATCGCTGCATTCTCAGCAGGCAACCCAAAACTATCATAACCCATTGGATAAAGAACATTAAATCCATTCATCCTCTTAAAACGCGCATAAATATCTCCGATAGTATAATTAAGAGCATGCCCCATATGCAACCCCTCACCCGACGGATACGGAAACATCTCAAGAACATAATACTTACTTTTACCAGATTTCTCTTTAACTAAAAACGCCTTCCCCTCTTCCCACTTCTTCTGCCACTTTTTCTCAACAGCTTTGAAATCATATTCCATATTTCTAAATCGATTTAGTTGTTTAAATTAGTTTTGTTGAGTTCTGAAATAATCTCTTCTTCTCCTTTCCTCATTTTCCTTATATATAGTTAAATCTTTATCCACTTCAGAAGTGATTTGAAAATCATAAATACTATCATTCATCATTGAATCAAGAGCTTTCAAACTTTTAACTGTTCTTCCTCGATTATGCCACCTTCCATTCCCATCTGATTTAAGCAATTGGATTGTTCCATTTACATAATCAACTTTTCTTCTTTTATCTTTCATTTTTAACCTCCGTCGAATTTAATTACAGAATCCTCTTAACAAAAACATTGCACTCATCTCAAAATAGAGATGAATTATAAGGCAAGCGCCCCTGTTAAAAGAACTCTCGCTGCCAAAACACTTTCTGTAACAGAACATTTAGCAGTTTTCATGCGTTATTTTACAAATAGAAGTTTTTAAATATTATGATAAATAAGTATATGCATGAAAAAATTCCAAACACACCTCACAAAAGAAATCGTCTCGAGCAACGACGCTGAAGCTCACGCACTTTACCAAAAAAGCAGATTCGGCGAACCAGTCGGAGACAAGATTCAATACTCTCTTTCAGAAACTTTATTCTTAGTTGAAAAAAATAAACTAGAAGTTTTAGCAGGAAATAAAAAAGTCCCTTATAAGAATCTTATTAATCGTTTCAGAAAAATAGATAGTAAAATACAAATCAAATATCAGGTTTTCAAAGATTTAAGAGAAAGAGGCTATATTGTAAAAACTGCTTTGAAATTCGGGGCAGAATTTAGAGTTTATGACAAAGGTGCGAAGCCAGGAAAAAAACACGCCAAGTGGATTGTCTTCACAGACCACGAATCCAAAAAACTAACCTGGCACGAGTTCTCAGCAAAAAACAGAATCGCACATTCCACAAAAAAGAACCTTCTCCTGGCAATCGTCGACGAGGAAGGCGCCATAACTTATTACGAAGTTAAATGGGTTAGGGTTTGATTATTTTTTCAAAACCCTTTTAAAAAATAAGATTTCTTTTTTTCCTGTCGTAATCTTCTCCAATTCATATTTATTAAGCATCTTAATTAAAGCTTCTTCAGATTCGTGAACAATTTTGGCAACAGAACCTATCCCTGAAATAATAAATATACTCGAAGAATGAGCAGAAGTTATGGTTATAGATTCCTTCACTAATTGTCTTTTAGTATATCTCCAATCAACAAATATCGTATGCTTCTCGATATTATTTAAAGTATTAGTAATCACTTTATTTAAATTTTCTGGAGAATCTAGATTATCTAATAATATCCCTACATACCTATTTAATAATCCATTTTGTGCAAAGTAAGCAATATGCAACCCTTTTAATTCATATTTCTTTTTTATTTTCTCTTTAAGATTTTGTAATCTTTCTTGGTCTTCTTCAACTCTCCTTAAAACCAAACCTAAACGAATAATAAAAAGCAGTTCCTTATCTTTTATGTAATCTTTGTAAAAAGCCCACTCTCCTGATTTCTTTGTTTCTCTTGCATTCTCAATAGTTCTTTTATCTCCAATAAACCTTAACTTCCTATCTTTAAACAAACCTATTAATTCCTTAAGTTTTTCTTCTCCATAATTCAGCAACCCTTCTGTTGCTCCTTTACCAAGCCCTTCAGCAAAATCTTTAACAGGATTAGAAATCATCTCCAAACTCCTCCATATACTTCATAATGGAGAGTTCATTATCATCTAAAATAACTTCGCTTCCAGGGAGAATAACCATATTATTTATCCTTATAGGAAGTTCAAGATATCTATCCAAAAGTTTAGTCCCTTTTGAATCAAGAACGAATTCCCCATCAGAACCATATCCTAATGCTTTTAGAAGAAGAATTTTAGAATTTTCTGATACTTGTTTTAGAGAGATTGATTCCATGATATGTTAAATATTAGTGTGTTTAAAAAAGTTTGTAGGGATTTTAATGGTTTAATTATCTAATGATGCTTTTTTGCTAGAAAAAAGTAGTAAGCGAGATTTATAAATTTTACTTCAAACTCTCCTTAAACTCTTCTAGACTTACTGCCCTTCCATTAAATGAATTTACTTTATTTTTTAATTGATTATCTTCTGTTACTAAGAGAAAATTATTTTTAATTGCAGTTTCTCCAACCAAAGCATCTTTTGTATGTTTTAAATTCCCTTTTATTATTTCTTTAGGAAAATGAGACATAAAAG
>JAHKAF010000077.1 GCA_018825865.1 Nanobdellota archaeon
AGGACCAAGTAGCTTAGTGCTTGCAGGGGTTCGAATCCTCTTTCCCGCATACTTATAGTAAAAAAATAATCGTTATGCGTGCATTGTTGCGTAAGCGGGTACTAATTTACTTAAAAAAATTATTTCTTCTTTGGCTTGTTCCATCTAGCAGTTTTGCACTTCGGACAAATTAGAGGTCTCTCATCTCCTCGTCTCATCCAAGTGTGGCCACACTTTTCACATTTGTAAACTTCCTCTTTTCCGAATACTTTTGCAATAGCCATAATTTATAGAAATCTTAGAACTATTTAAACTTTACTATTTAGGTTAACCCAATAACCGAAACATTTAAATAGTAGTGTGACCTTATAAGTATACCTAATAAGTAAATATAAAGAGGGCTTTCGCCCTCTGGATTCACCGTCGCTAAACAAATGAAATCCAATAATGTAAAAGAGAATAAGTATAAAAATCTTTGCTGTCCTAAATGTAAAAGTAAACTTGTTAAAAAGAATGGAAGAAGAAAAACAGAAAATAGGGGCTTAATTCAAAGATATCAATGTGAGAAATGTAATTATAGGTTTACTTATGATGACGGATTTTTCAGAATGAGAAACAATCCTAAAAAAATAACTTGTGCAATTGATTTATTTTATCGTGGAACTTCAACAAGAAAAGTTCAAGAACATTTCCAATCTTTTTATCCACACAATTCTCATAATTCTACAATTTATCGTTGGATAATTAAATATTCTTCAATGATAAGTAGTTATACAGATAGTTTAAAATTGAAAGTTGGAAAAGAAATTCAAGTTGATGAAATGGAATATCATAGACGTCAAGAACATAAGAAAAAAGGTGTTGTCAAAGATTGGTTTATTGATTCTATTGATTGTCAAACTCGTTATATGGTAGCTTCTAAATATGCTAAGAAAAGAGAAAAAATTGAATTAAAAGAAGTTTTAGCAAAAGTAAAATATAAAACAGAAGGCTATGTAACCACAATTACAACTGACGGCTATACTGCGTATGAAAATGTTGTTAAGAAAACTTGGGGTTATAACAACAAACAAGGTAAATATAAGATTGCGCATAACAAAGTTATAGCTTCAAGGGGAGAAGGCTTTAATTTGTTTATTGAGAGATTACATAATTCAATTCGAGAAAGAACCAAAATCTTTAGAGGTTTTCATGGAACAATAGAATCTGCTCATGCAATTATGAAGGGATATGGGGTATTTTACAATTTCATAAGAAAACATCAGGCGATAAATTGCTGTCCTTATGAACTGGCTACAAATATTAAGTTGAAAGAATCTAATAAATGGCTTGAGTTGATTTGGCTAAGTAGATTACAAAATTATTAAATTTCATTATCTATTTTTAAATTTTTTATAACCAATACCAGATAAAATTAAAATTATAATCACTACGATTGAAACCCATAACCATGTTAAATTAGCTTTTTCTTCTCCTGCCCCACTTTCGGGACTTTCTTGAATGGTTTTATTTTCTGTTTTCCCTGTTTCATTTTGCTGTTGAGAAACAATTTTTTCATGCATTGTTTGTATTGTAAAGTTTGCTTTATTTCTCCATGTTGTATCTATTGAATTTAACTTAACTAAGACATCATAATAATTATCTCCAGAAAGTTCAAATTTCTTTTCTTGTCCGACTGAAAGTGTGGCTTCTTGAGTTTCAGAAGAAATACTTATTTTTGCATTTATTTCAGTAACATCTTCAACTTTAAATGTGTGAGAAATATTTTCTACTTTAAAAGACACTTTCCAATTTTTATACATTAGTTTTTGATATCCTTTATTTAATTCATCTTCTTTTGGTCTATAATTAGGATACCCTCCACCACCTGAACTTGAAGAAGTTGTTGTGGTTGTAGCCGCGGCACTTACAATTAAAGTTCTTGTTGAGCTATTGCCCACATTTCCGGCGATATCAGTACAATTTATGCTCCAGGTATGTGTAGCAACACTTAAAGAAGAGTTATACATTCCATTTGTCCCGCCACTATTATTTACACTTGTTAGGGTATTGATAATTGAACCATCAAAAATCAAACTACAATTTGGGATGGTTTGGTCGTCTGTAACATTAAAAGTAAAATTATAAGCACTTGTTGTTGAGGAAGTTGAATCTGCTGGTGCAATTAAAGTGATAACAGGATTAGAACTGTCTAAAGTTATAGTTCTTGTTGATGTAGTGTTTGAATTTCCTGCATAATCTATAATAGTTACATTATAAGTAT
>JAHKAF010000078.1 GCA_018825865.1 Nanobdellota archaeon
CTCTCACTCCGCTTCGCTACATTCGGGTCACTTAACAGCGATTATCTGAGAAATGGCTCGGCTCGGCATTTCTCCAAATTTTTGCTTCGCAAAAACTTCTCTAAATCCTGATGTTAATTGCAATGTTCCCAGAACCCTATTCCCTCTTCTTCCCAGTTACCTTTGAGATTTTTCCATCTTTAAGCCAGTAAACAACATTCGCGTGCTCTTTTGCCAAATCCTGATCGTGCGTTACCATTATTATAGTCTTTCCTTCTTTGTTAAGCGCCTTAAGAAAATCCAGTACTTTCTCTCCTGTTTTTGTATCAAGATTTCCTGTTGGTTCATCTGCTAAAATAACCTCTGGGTCATTAGCCAGCGCCCGCGCAATTGCAACTCTCTGCTGCTGTCCGCCTGAAAGCTGGTTCGGATAAAAATTAGCCCTGTCTCCAAGATTGACTTTCTCTAAAAGCTCCTCGGCAATCTCTTCTCGTTCTTCTTTAGAAGCTCCCTGAAAATCCATTGGAAGCATGACATTTTCTTTTACTGTCAAATTAGAAATCAGATTAAACTGCTGAAAAATAAAACCTATCTTCTGTCCTCTGACCTGCGACAAATCAGATTCGTCAAACCAGGAGATGTTCTCTTTATCGAGATAGACTGCTCCTTTTGTCGGCATATCAAGACTTCCAATAAGATTCATTGCAGTGGATTTCCCAGAACCGCTCGGCCCCATTATCGCCACAAAATCTCCCTTGTTAACAGAAAGCGTGATTCCGTCGACAGCTCTCACGATGCTGTTTCCCATATGATAATGCTTCGAGACATTTTTGAGATGGATAATTTCTTTTTTCGCCTTCTTTTTCATGAATAAAAAAATGAGGAGGATTATTTAAAACTTATGATAAGTTTACGAAGTTTTAAAAATAATCATTACTAGATTAGTTCATGGTAGGGGTGATAAATAGTTTCAGTGAGGGGATACTGAAAATTTATAATTTACTAACTTCTGTGCTACCTTCATGGGCACAGAATTTTATCAACCTATTTCTATTAGTGTTAATAGTTGTTGCGTATGCTATTTTTGTCTGGAAGTTTTACAAGTTTATCTCAAGAAAAAACCCGCTTGGGTTGAATTTAAACAAATATAATAAAATTGAACATTCTTTTTTCTCGAGGCTAATTACAGGAGTTCTCTATTTTGTAGAATATATTTTAATCCTTCCATTTTTAATATTTGCTGTTTTTTCAGTATTTACTTTCTTCCTAATAATTTTAACTCAAAATCAGGATATCTCGCAGATATTAGTTATTTCTGCTGTAATAATAGCGACAATAAGGATGACTGCTTATTATAAAGAAGGGTTATCACAAGATATTGCAAAACTGCTTCCGTTCACTTTGCTTGCAGTTGCAGCACTGAATCCAAACACATTTTCCCAGTCACAGTATCTTGAAACAATACTTAATCATTTTTCTCAAATTCCAAATTTCTTTGGTCAGATAAAATTTTATCTTTTGTTCATAATAATTTTAGAAATAATCTTGACATTTTTTGATTATGTTATTTCTTTATTTGATTTTCAAGGGACTTAAAGGGGAAGAAAAGATTCAGTCTTCTTTAGAAAGAGGATAAAGCTCGAATAAATAGTTTTTCATTCTCGAAATGGGTGCTAATTTCCATAAAAGGTCTTATCTTGCTTCCCTCCTGGTTTCATTGCGATGTTTGGGAGTTCAACTTCACCTTTGTTAATAGGGTATGAATCCACGTAACAAATAACTCCAAAATCTGTTTGGGGTTCAATTCTAAAGCTGTTATGAGAAGAGATTTTATCTCTTGATAGTTTTAAAATAGCTAGACCTTCTTCATTAGTTAATTGACCCTTTCTCGTATTAACCCCTTGAAGAATCAATGGTAAGCTCTCGAGAATTTTTGTTAATTTTGATGCCTCATCTGCGGAAGATTTGTGATTAAATTAATCCCTCTATAAAATAACCAATAATAAAAGTTAATCCTGCCCCAATAATCGCAAATACTGCCATCTGAAAAGCAAGCTGAGAAACTTTTTCATTGAAATGCATTTTGGGCTGAACAATCTCTTGTATGGACTCTGCTACTTTTCCTATTTCTGTTTTATCCCCTTCTTCCAAAAAAATTATATCCCCCGGAACAAGATGGGATGCAGGAAGTTTCATCATTTGGTTACCCCTAAAAATTCTTGCGTAAAAAACAACCATTTTTTTAATGCATCAATCGCTCTTTCTGCTTTTTTCTCCTCGATAAAACTAATTGAAGCATTTATTAAAACTATTGCGAGAATTACATAAGCATCAACTAAATGATTGAATACGAAAGAGATAACCATTGCTATAAATAAAATATAAATCAAAGGAGAATTAAATTGTTTCAGAAAAATTAGTATTTGAGGGGTTTTCTTTTTTTAGAAATTTCGTTTAAGCCATATTTTTTTAATCTTTTTTCAGCATCTTGTTTAGAAAGTCCGTTTTCAGAAGTATTAAGCTCTTTGAGTATCTCCTCTTTTGATTTTGTGTGCCAATCCATGAATTATTGAAGAACAAAGTGTTTATTAAATTAATCTCTAATAAGTTCTAATTAAAAAGTTCAAGAG
>JAHKAF010000079.1 GCA_018825865.1 Nanobdellota archaeon
CGTCGAGATAATGAATTGATAAATAATAATCTTTTATTAAGTTGCTCAATGTATTCCTGAAACTATCTCCTTGACAACTCTCATCGCGAAGTGTCGTAACAAAGTCCGACGCAGAGCCACTAAATCCTTGCGTTAGTAAGCTAAATCTCTGAAAACATAATATTTATAAAACTCCTTATCTTTTACAGAATATAAAATGAGGCAGATAATATCTAAACTTTCTAATAGAACTTTGTATACTTTTATTACCCTGTTAATTTTAGCAACAGGTTTTTTAATTGTTAATGCTTATGGAACTTCTAATCCTGCAGTTGTTGGGCATAGTGCTGGTGAAATCGTAGAAGCAGACCCGACTGTTTTGGCTTCGGTAAAAGATGGTGTTTCTTGGAGTGAAATATCAAGTATGCCAGCAGGATTTGCTGATGGAGTTGATGATGCTGGATCAACAGTAAGTTCTCTTCCGTGGAGTAGTATAACTGGTAAACCAGCAGGATTTGCTGACGGTGTTGATGATGTTGGGATAAGTTATACATATGGAAATCTTATTATACATTCAAACACAGGTGAAGTGACCAAAACATCTGCCGGTATGACTAAATTAAAAGAGAGTGTATTGGATGTTGGCGGTGATTTGACAATAACTTTTAATGGAAAACCACAATGTTGTTGGAGTAGTTTCGCAATTTATAAGAATGGTGCTCAAGTTGGTCCAATTCATAGTAATACTGGATTTGATTATTTAACATGGACTGACAATATTGCTGGCTGGAGTGTTGGTGATCGTGTTCAAGTATATGGTGAAGGAGGTTGTTCAGGATGTGGAAGGCGAGAATCATCTAGTCTTCTCCAAATATCTGTTAATGGAGGGGCAAAGATAGTACAATAAAATTCTTCAATAAGTGAGAAAGAATTTATTCAAATTGATAGATTCATTAAAACCATAACTTCTTCCCTTTCATAAACTTCTTTGCGAGTTTCATTATTTGTTTTTGATTAATTACTTTTGATACGTCGATGTTCTGGCTTCATTTGAGCATTGCCAGATATTTGGTCAACTAAACCTAGAACAAATATATTTATAAAACATAATTTCTTAATAATCTCATGGGTATGAAAAGATTGGTGATGTTCGGATTGTTTATGTTATTAGTTGTAAGTTTTGTTTCTGCTGATAGTTGTAGTATTCAAAGTTCATGTAATGCAAACAATATTGTAATGAAATTATCAGCTACGACAAACGCCCACGGAGAATTATGGAATCAAGCAAATTATAATCAATATTTATGTTGTGATTTTACTGGAATCCATACAGATAATGGGGTGAACAAAATACTCGGGTTGTCATCCCCAACAAATGCACACTCAGAAATACCTTCTTTGAATAATTATGGAACAGATGTCTATTTTGGAAATTTGCTTTGTACAAGCAACCCTACTACGTGTTTAACTGGGTATACTATCCAGATGGTTTCTTTATCTGCGACGACAAATGCGCATATCGGGGCGTTTGCAGATTATTCTACAAAGATTTGCTGTAAACAAAATGAGTATTGCGGAGATGGAGTGCAACAAGATGGAGAAGTGTGTGATGATGGAGTAAATAATGGGGGGCTTGGGTTTTGTTATTCAGATTGTAGTGGAATAATGGGAGATGGGATTATTAATGGTCCTATTGAAGGTATTGACCCTAATGGAGATATTGATGGGGATGGAATTCCTAATGGGATTGACCCTGATATGGACGGGGATGGAATTCCTAATGGGATTGACCCTGATATGGACGGGGATGGAATTATTGACACCCCTATTGAAGAGTGTGATGACGGAAACCTAGTGAATGGTGATGGATGTTCAATTACTGGTCAGTTAGAAACAGAAATTTTTTGGATAGATAAAAGTGGAAACAAAATTGGGAATGACATAAATGTAGAAACGCATGTGGGTGAAACTATTAAATTAATTTGGAATAACACAGGACTATCTCCAAGTACTACTTTTGAAATTTATGAAAAAGATCCGATATTTGACGACAAGATAAGGACAGGAGTTGATGCAATTCAAGGAGTTTTTTCTAGTGAAGGAAACGGGATGGTTACAGGGGAATGGACAATCACTCAAGAAGATTATGAAAAAACAGAGGCAGGGGATGTGAATGAATTCTTCTTTAAGATTAATTCTGAAGAAAGTAATTATTTGACAATTCTTCCGATGGATCATACTGAATGGTGCATGAATTACGAAGAAGAAGCTGGTTGTGCAAGTTGTGATTATTCTGGGTGTAATGCTGCAGCGAATAGTGTTAATATAAAAGTGTTTGAGGCTTTTCCAGAACAATGGGGAGATACAAGATGTGGGGACACAGTCGAGGTATCTGGCTCTAATTGTTCATTTATTGTTGATTGTTTCTGCGAGTGGGATGATAGTGCTGAAAATTGCGGATATGAATGGGAGATGGCCGCGGATAATTGTGAAACAGCATACCCTTCAATTGGTAAATGCACATACCAAGAAGACACAGCAGACACTTGTGAAGATGGTTTCTTAGAATATTCATGGGATGGTATCTGGAAATGGGGAGCAAATAATGGATATAGCCAATATACAGATGGTCCTTCGCCTAATGAAGGAGATTATGTTTTAGATGGAACAACTTATTATTATGATCCTAATAAAATTTCTGCGAAGTGTATAGGAGGAAATAATGTAGTTCCTTGTCCTGCACAAATTCAAATTCCATTTTTTGGATTCTATAATTTGATTGGGACATTATTATTTATTGGGATGATTTATGGATTGTTAATTAAAAGAGAAGATTAAAATGAGGCAGATAAATATTCAATTATCAAATCGCGCAATTTATACTTTAGTTGCGATGATGTTTGTTGTTTTGGTTGGGAATTGGATTTACAGTTTATGCTTATGGTGGAAGTTCTCCGTCGGTGGTTGGGCATAGTGCTGGGGAAGTTGAAGGAACTATCTCTTCTGGCTTTTGCGTTTTTTCTGATTCTCAAACAAGTTGTCCGACAGGATGGACAAGAGATTCTTCTTTTGATGGAAGGACTATTCGAGGAGCATCTTCTCCTGGAGGAACAGGAGGGGCAGATAGCCATACTCATGCTGCAGGAACATTGTTAGGTCCGAGTCACACTCATAGTATTATTATTCCTGAGACAGGGTGGCCAACAGCAGGGGGTTGTGGTGCAGGTCACATATCTGCTGGGGCTGGTCAGGCTTAGCGGAGGACATATGCTTACAAGAATCCTTACATCTGGAAGTGGTGGTACAGGTGCAGTTACAGGAAATACTGGCTCAGCGTCGTCGTGGGCTCCTTATACAAACGTTATAATCTGTTGCAAGAATTAAGATTATATCTTATCTCTATTTAGTTTAACTCTAATCTTCTTCAAGAACTCAAAGACTTTCTCAGCATATTCTTTATCGAATCTTTTTCCGTAATACATTATTCCATTTCTGAAATATCTTAATTGATTTGCAAATTGGACATCCCCCTCAGAAAAATTTAATTCCCTCATGTAAGAAATCTCTGCTTCATGCGCCCCAATGCCAGAAGAAATAAATCCTTTTAACAGCATTTTTGCTCTTATCAGCCCCATAACAGCGTCGTATGATTCTTTAATTATTGTATTAGCATTAGTGTCATTAACCCCGATTTTTCCTACAATTTCCATGACTGATTTAAAAGTTTTATCAGATTCAATTATTAAATCCCGTGCCCTCGGCTCATTCGGAGTACGTTTTTCTACTGCCCCCTTATATAGAAACTCATCAAATTCTTTCAGATTTTTCATAATTCAATCCGCCCCACCAATATAATCCCATTAAAAATATTACTTCTTAGGTTCTTGTTTATTTCATTAAAATTTCCATAAAAATTAATTCTAATCTCTCTTTCAAGAATCTTTTCAAATTTTTCTATATTAATCTTTTTTTCTTTGCACCCCACGACAGCTAAATCAATATCTGATTTAATAGTATCTTCTCCAAATGAATAACTCCCGAACAGAATTATGGTTGAGCCAGGAAATTTTTCCTCTAAAAAATCAACAACCCCTGATTCATAAATCATCTTTAAATTTTCCACCCTCTTCAATTCAGTAATTCTCTTGCCATCTCTATTAAGTTCAATTAAACTTAAGTTCATCATAGAATCTCTTTTTATATTGATTAATTTATTTTTTTCTAATTCTCCGAGGGATTTTGCAATCGCAGTAGGAGAAACTTTTAAAATTTTTGATATTGCTCTCTGATTTAAAGACTCTCCTACTTTTATACAAAGTAACCTGAAAATTTCATTCTGCAGTCTTGTCCATTTTAGTTTATATATCTCCATATTGCTTTATACCTATGAATTTAAGTTTATAAGGTTTTACTTTACAGACCTAAACCGATTTAATTATCTAATCTTAATTTGAAGAGTTTTAATTCTCCATAAGAATATTTATAAAATAGAAATTCCATTTGTCTTTATGAAAAAGAGGTTTATTATTTGTTTAGTGGGATTGATGTTAACGTTGACTTTCGCTTCTGCGGTTTTTGAAGTTGGCGAACCCTCTCATTTTTTAACTGAGACAACATACGCGCCTGGAGTCCCAATAAAAGGTTGGATAAATATTAGTTTAGACCAAGAACCCACAGATTCTCTTTTCGAGGATTCTGGAGGCAATTTTCTAACTTTATTGAAATTAATAGAGAAGAATCCTAATTTTGATTATTCCTGTAGCACTGTAAACTGTGAGCCAGATTATTCCGGAACAGATGGGGCGGATTCAAAAGAATTTGATTTAGGTGCAGATGAAGCAACAGGCATAGGGCTGAAGTTTAATGAGAATCTTATTAATATAAATTCAATAAGTTTCGATGTCAATAGCAATGCATTATCTTCCTGCATAAGCCAGTTAAAAATAGACTTTTTTGTAGACGATGAAACCGAGTTTATGAACCCCCATATTTCTAACGTGTCCTGTGCTCTAAAAAATTATGGATGTTATGAACCTGTTATTCCCACAGGAGAATTTTCAATTGGAAACTTCCCAGATAAGCACTGCCAGAGAATAGAACTTGCAGAGTCCCCGGGTTTCAAGATTGGTGCATGGGTGAATAGAAACGGAGATTCAAGAAATTTAACAATGGCACTTCATGATATTGATACTGGAGAATTAATTGAAGGAACAAACTGCATTTTGCCTCAAAGTGAAATTGCCGGAGAAGTATCCTGCGAGATAAATTATCTAAATAAAAAAGTTCAGGATTATTATGTTTGCATCTATTCTAATAAAGCTGGGAACTCAAGCATAAAAGGATATTCCAAATCAGGAGGTTGTGGTTTTTATGGATATGGAACTCCCCCGGAAATTGCTGCTTTTAGTATTTTTACCGAGGGAAAAAAATTTGGAGATGTTGGAACTATTAAAGTTATCAATTCACTCCAATTCGGAGATACCCTCGGAGAATTTGTCAAAGATTATATAGTTCAAAAATACGGAAGTCTTGATTGTTCAAAGGGCTGTTTTGTTCCAATTAAAATTGATTCTGGGGTAGAACAGAGTATAACCATAAATAATTTAGAAATAAATTATGAGACTGTTCTAGGACCAACTAGTGGGGGAATGTTCTATAATCTAGAAGAAGCTATGCCTGTAATAAGTACAGAAAAGTTCCAGAAGTTGAATTTGGATAATGGCAACTTTTCACTTCCATTGGGATATGGAGGCAGCACTTTTAAATTAGAATTAAACAAAGAGGAAATTTTTTCAGAGACCGTGGCAATAGAGCAATTGCCTGTGATTAGATTTTTGACACCAAGTAAAACTGCTTCAGCATATCCTACTCAGTTTGAAGTTACAGTGGAAGCTTCCAGTGGGATAACTAAGTATCAATGGGATTTTGGAGATAATCAGAGTTTATCAACTCCAGAAAACAAAGTCACTCACACATATACTTCAACAGGACAATATCAATTAAAAGTCGAGGTAACAGATTCTTCTCAGAGAAGTTCTTATAGGGTGTTTAATATTTTAGTTAGTTCACCTGACGAAGTAATTAATAGTACTTTGATAAAAATGCAGGGAGATTTAACCAATGTAGATTCACAGATGAAAAAATTTTCTTCATTCGCTCAGAAAAGTTTGAATTCAATTTTGGATATTAACGGACTCAATGAAAAAGTGAAACAGCTTCAAAGAGATTATAAGTCAGCTTATTCAGAAGAAGAACTAAACAATATAATTACTGAATTATTGGGTTTGAAAATTCCAGAGACAATCACAATTAGCAGAGAAGCTGATGATATTACTTTCTATCCTTCTCAAGAGAACATTAATTTGGATATTTTGGTTTCTATTGATAACGAAGAAAACGTTAGCGACGAGGATAAATACAAAGAAGCTATTCTTGCATGGAATCAGGAAAATATGGAAACAAAAGTTGGCTTTGAGGAATTCTTAGCGACTTATGAAGATTTTGAAGAACCCCTGCTGAAAATTTTTACTATTGACGTGAATGAGAAAGAAGAAGTCAAACACGACCCTTACTTAATTCTTCGTAAACTTGAAGGGATTGATTTTGAAGCGAACTATCTAGAAAATGAGTTAGACGGATATTTATATATTGAACTGAGACAACCCCAGAACACCTTCGTCTTTTCAACCACAGAAGATGTCGATTTCACTGACCTGCCCCTTTTTATTTCTCTTCCAGTCAGTAGATTATCAGTTGCAGACACACTTCTTTTCATTGTAGATGAAGATAATACCTCAAAATGGATTCTATTCTTTATTATTCTTTTCTTAGTTTTTATTATTGGATTTGTAATTTATATAATTCTGCAGGAATGGTACAAAAGAAAATATGAAAGTTATCTGTTTAAAGATAGAAATGATTTGTATAATATGGCAGCGTTTATCCAGAATGCGAAAAAGAAAGGCATGGAGGAAAGAGAGATTAGCAATAGATTAAGGAAAGCTGGGTGGAATTCCGAGCAAGTAACTTATACTATAAAGAAATATCTTGGTAAGAGAACAGGGATGATAGAAGTTCCGATTGACAAATTTCTAGGGCTATTTAAGAGAAAAAACCTTATGAATCTTCCTCGGAAAAGCCAAATATCTAGAGGATATTTAGGACCTCAAGAAGCGTTTAAGAGATATTGATGTTTAATCACACAAAATTTAATAAAGGGGTTTCACAGGATATAATATGGTGATAAAAGTTTTTAGCAATTATTTTAAGCGAATTTTTTCTAATTTATTTAAGAGTAGGGGGGATATTAAGCTTGGTTTTTATGGGCCCCCAAATGCAGGGAAAACAAGTTTGGCGAATAGAATATGCAAAGATTTTACTGGGGAAGAAATTGGGAGTGTGAGCAAAATTCCCCATGAGACAAGAAATGTTCAATTTAAGGAAAAGGTAGAGATAAAACATAAGGGAAAGAATATGATGTTCAAGATGATAGATACGCCGGGAATTGCGACCAAGATAGATTATGAAGATTTTTTGAAATATAAGGTAAAGAAAAATGTAGCTAAAACAAGAGCAAAGGAAGCGACCCAAGGAGTCATCGAGAGTATAAAATGGCTTGATGATATGGATATTGTTGTGATTGTCCTTGATTCAACAAAGAACCCTTATAACCAAGTGAATATCACAATTATCGGGAATTTGGTTGCGAGGAAAATTCCTGTTCTAATTGTTGCAAATAAAATCGACTTGAAAAAAGCAGACCCCAAAAAAATTGAGTCAGCGTTTCCTGAATATGAAACTGTAGGAATCAGTGCAAAAAATGGGACAAATCTTGAAGAGTTTTATGAGTCTATTTTCAAATTAGCAAAAAAAGTTTAAAAATATATGATGCAATATATATTATAGAGTATATAAGATGGCGAAAAAAAGAGGAAATAACAAATTAGGGAAGATAAAAGGGTTTTCAATTCAGTTTTTGCCTTATTCAGAAATCAGGGATTTGAGCAGCAACGAGAGAATTCGGAAGATTTTGAACATTGTTTTGGGGAATAATATTTTGATTTTGCAGGGAAAGTTAAAACCTGAAGAAGAGACGAGGTTGATTGGAGATACTATGGCTATGATTGGGCATGTTAAAAGTTTCAAAGGAATTGAACTTGC
>JAHKAF010000080.1 GCA_018825865.1 Nanobdellota archaeon
TATTTCAGATGACCCACAAGATTATTTAAGAGTTACCTTTTATGGTAGATGGTATAATGATATAGACCACGATATAATCATTTATTTTTCTAAAGAGATGTATCTAAGAAAAGCATACTATAAGGATATTAAAACAAATAAAAATGTCAAGGAATTAATATGTAATAATTAATTAAAAATTAATTAACCCTAATCAAAACCAATAAGACATTTTTTATAGGGTTTCAGCAAAGGTATTTTAATAACCTTTAAATAGATATTAAAATGAACTTAATATTATGTGTTTAAAGATTGATGCCCAATTAATACGAGACTACACCATCAGTTTTTTTGGAGGATTAGTAGCTTCTTTAGTAATTATATTTTCATTAAAAGGTGCTTCAACCTTTTACGTCAAAGCGTTTTATTTTTATTTATTAGTTCTATATATAATTGGTTTATTGATAACTGGTTTTATTAATAATTTTATAAATCCTAAAAAGTGAGTATAATCAATTGTACATAACCAATATTACAACCCCTCCTCCAAATCCTCGTCGACAAACGAGCATCCCCTTAACCAAATAATCCCTTCAACCAAGCAAAGAAATTTGCGAACATTCCTCTATCAAATCCTTCAAAAATAGAACTTCTCAAAGCTGTTTCTGCTTTCTTAGACCAACCCTCTGCAACTTCTGCTTCTTCGTCAGTAAAATAAACATCATTATAATACGCCCAAATTTTTACCGAAGGATATTTATGATATTTCCAATAATTATATTTAACCCCTTCTCTTTTTATTTTTATGTTAAAAGTTTCGTCGTAAAAAGGCCCAAGACTCGGGTCCAAAACCATCCATTTGTCGTCTTCCTTTATTTCTACCCAAGCATGACCTCCGACAATATCTGAAAAATTAACTTGTCCGAGAACAACACGCACATCCTTTGCCGAAACTCCTGACGCCCGCAACATAGACGCAAGAGTATTTGCCTGTTCTGAACAATCACTTGCAATTTCTCCAATAGGATTCAAAGGCAGCCCAGCAGATTCGCTCAAAAATTCTGCAGGCTTCATCCATTTCTCAGGTCTTCCGTGCAACACTGAATCAGACATCCAAACAAAAGAAACCGCTTTCTCATACAATTCCTCTTTATCCAAATCCCCAACATAATCCTTAACTTCATTCGGAGTAACAAATTGTTGATAATAAGATTCTTGACCTTCTTGAATAACCCAGTCATCTGCTTTCAAATAGTCTTCCAACTTATCAATATCTGTAACACCATCTGAACTCTTTTGAAGTTCCTGCTCTTCACTAAAATCTTTAACCTCGTCTTGCAAAATCTCTTCTTCATATTCGATAAATGCTTCTTGATTATCTTCGTCAGAAATCTTTAGAACATCTTTATTATTAATCAAACTCTCCAAATCATCTGTAGTAACAATAATGATAACATAATCCTTTGCCTCAAAAATCACTTCATAATCAGAAAAATCACTATCTTTATTAATCTTCAATAAAACCTTTTCATCTTTTATCACAGCAGGAATAACTATTTTTCCTAAATTTACTAACGGCTTCACAGACTTTGACATCATTTTTTCTATTTTAACTTCCTTATTATCCACTCCCTTAATCTTCACCAACTCCCCATCCTGAACAAGAATAACTTCATTATACTCTTCCTTAAAAACAAAATCCCCTTTCTTAACCACTCTCTCAGTCTGTTCTACTTCCCCGCTTTTAGAATCAACTTTATTAACAGCCTCGACACTAATCAACCCTTTATCTGTTTCAACATCTTGCACACTTTTAACCTCATAAATTTTTGTATTATTTTCTGTTTTGACTTTTACTTCAGTAATTGTTTTTGGTTCAACACTTTTAATAACATCTGAAACAGAATTATTAGTTGCCTGAACTTTGAAAGTCTTCAATTCTTCTTTAGAAACAACTTTCAAAGGAGGCTTTTCAATAGAAGGCGTTTCATTAACCCCTGAATCATTTTTAATCATTTCCGAGGGAGGCTCTTCAACAGGATGAATTTCAATCATATTCTTACCCGCATCTTTATAAATTTTTTCAGATGTTCCTTCTTTTTTCAGGGAAGGCAAACAAGCACCATCTACACAACCATCGAGGCAGATATGCTCTTTTTCAGATGATGATTGGTTCTCACAATAAAATTCTCTTAAGAGACTTGAATTATAACATATATCTTCTTTAGACATATTTCCTACAGAGACTATTCCTTTTAAAAAATAATTTTTACCATTTGGAAAATCCTCCGTAACATCGCTATCAATACAGATGGGTGTTTGAACAGGTTCCTTTGGGAGACTAACAGATTCTTCAATACAAATATCCTCAGAACAACCTTTAGAACTTACTTGAGAATATCCAGAAGGACATACAGGATTTAACATACAACTACTTTGCCAGTCATCAAAGCAAGAATAACTTTCTTTTGATTCATACCATCTACCACAATTTCCAGT
This sequence comes from Nanobdellota archaeon, assembly GCA_018825865.1. Classification (GTDB taxonomy): domain Archaea; phylum Nanobdellota; class Nanobdellia; order Pacearchaeales; family GW2011-AR1; genus JAHKAF01. The sequence goes on from JAHKAF010000080.1 coordinate 2,479, forward strand.
TCTTACCCCCCTATCCCACTCAGCACATTCATCATCAAAATTATATACACAGCCTTGCTCTGTTACTTTTGTACATTTTAATATGGTCCATCCCACAGTCTCAGTACACGTGCGCATGACTGAAACCCCATCGGACACAGCAAATTGCACACACATAAGAATCACTAATATCAAAATAACCAATCCTCTTTTCATATCCCTTATAATAAACTCATTCTTTTAAAAGTTACTATTAGCCTACACATCATCGAAACAAAGTTTTGATATATGTGCAAGTGATTCCCATATGTGATTTCAGCGGAGGTAATTAGAAATCGCCGTTCAGTGTTTAGAGGAAGTTCAAAAGAAACCAACGGGTTTCTTTTATGAGCCTGCACGGATTTGAACCGTGGACCCCTACCTCACCAATGCCCAATTTCTAATTAAAGAAAGTCAGACCATTATCAGAGTAGTGCTCTACCAGGCTGAGCTACAGGCTCATATAGATTTAGGGCGAATAGGTTATTTATAAGTTTTGTGACTATGGTTGGCTCTTCGTTTTACTCATCGAATTGATTACCTCAAAATCGGCTATGTCGGATTTCTTCTCTAAAGAACCTACTATCAAAATATTTTATTTATATCTATTGAGTAACTGAGCACCCTGAAACAAAAGGCTTCAAATTTACCATAACAACCTATATCAATCTCCGAGCGAAGCGAGACAATTCTAAAACTGTAAAAACCAATTCTTTCTCAATAAATCATGACTGAACAAAAA
>JAHKAF010000081.1 GCA_018825865.1 Nanobdellota archaeon
CACAGCTTTTCTTTTAACCGGTTTCTTTACGGTCTTTCTTTTAACTGTTTTCTTTTTAACAGTTTTTTTCTTAACCGCTTTTCTTTTAACCGGTTTCTTCTTTGCAGTCTTTTTAGCTTTTGCCATTTTAATTTATCCTCTTTTAATTAAACATACTAGGAAAATGTTATTTAAAAATTCTTCGGTAAAAATAATTTCATAAAATAAAATAAAATTTACCGACGAGGAATTAAAATTATTTCACAATTAATTCGCCAGCTTTTTCAAACTCAATCTCTCCATTAACAAGTTTTCTTATAACATCTTTCAAATCTGCGACCTTAACTCTAATTTGTTTGGTTGAATCTCTGTCCCTGATAGTAACTGAATGGTCTTCAAGAGTTTCAAAATCAACTGTCACACAAAAAGGAGTTCCTATTTCATCCTGTCGCGCATACCTTCTGCCGACGCTGCCTGATTTATCATAAAAAGAATTATGCTCATCATTAACAAAAGAATAAACTTCCCTTGCTTTTTCATCAAGTTTGTTTGTCAACGGCAAAACAGCGACTTTATAAGGTGCAAGTTTTGGATGAAGTTTCAAAACAATGTTCCCTCTTTCTTTGTCGTCGTTATAAGCATCAAACATGAAAACTAAAAACGCTCTCTCAACACCTTGCGAAGGTTCAATAACATGAGGGATAATTGCTTTCTTTGATTCCTCGTCGAAGATTCCCTGATTCTTTCCTGAAAATTTAGTATGCTGGTCCAAATCAAAGGTTGTCCTATCTGCCATTCCGTGAAGTTCTTTCCATCCAAAAGGAAAATGATATTCTATATCCATTGTTGCAGCAGCATAATGAGAAAGCTCATCCTTAACATGCTCTCTAATTCTCAGGTTCTTTTGCTTTACTCCGTATCTAACAAACCAGTCATTTATTTGAATAAGCCAGTAACAATGCCATTGAGATTTAACAATACCCTCGTCGAACATTTCTTTCATTGTCATCTCTTTTGACTCTCCGTCATTTTCCTGAGCCTTTGCACTTAACACTAATATTTTTCTGTCCTTAACTTCATCCCAATGAGGGCAATGCTTGACTTTTGTAGGGTCAACAAAATATTCAATCTCCATCTGCTCAAACTCTCTGCATCTGAATAAAAAGTTTCTTGGGGCAATCTCATTTCTGAATGCTTTTCCTGTCTGCATAATTCCAAAAGGAAGTTTCATTCTTGCATCTGCTGAAGTTTTTTTGAAATTTGCGAAGATAACCTGTGCAGTCTCTGGCCTGAGATAAGCCAGTGAAGAAGTTGTTTCAACCGGTCCCACCTGTGTACTAAACATTAAGGAAAAATGTCTTGCCTCTGAAATCTCACCCCCACATTCAGGACATTTTAGATTATGTTCTTTTATTTTTTCATCTATCTCCTTAGATGACATCCCATCCACAGTAATCTTTAATTCGTCCTCTATAAAATGGTCTGCTCTTAATCTGATATTGCATTTTTTACATTCTAACAATGCGTCCCCGAATCCTCCGACATGTCCTGATGCTTCCCATACAGTTGGATGAGTTATAATTGTTCCGTCGATTCCTATAACATCATCTCTTTTGTGAACAAAATCTTTCCAATAGAGATTTTTCAAGTTATTCTTCAGCTCAACTCCGTTCACACCAAAATCCCAAAACCCTGCCAGCCCTCCATAAATTTCAGAGTTTGCGTCGACAAAACCCTTAGATTTACAAAAAGCAGTCATTGAATCAATAGATAATTTTCCTGTCATTTTATATATACATAAAATAAGGTATTTAAAGATTTTTGTGATTTAGTCTTATTTTAAAAAGAGCGGAGGGTGGGAATTGAACCCACAAAAAGTCGGGCTGCAACCGACTGCAGTAACCATTGTGCCACCTCCGCATGGTTTGAGAAGAAAAAGAGATTATTTAAAAGTTTATTTTGCTCGCGATAAAGCACTCAAGATAAAAACAATGAACAAATAACAACTAAGTAAGTTACCATTATATTATTAAAAATTATTTTATTAACAACTCCGCGCGTCAGCGCGTACAGGAGAGGGGGGAAGAATATAAATTATGAGCGTTAGCGAATGTAAACGCTCCCGACAGGACTCGAACCTGTAACTTCCAGCTTTCCTCTCCTAATATTATTAGAAGGCTGGCACTCTATCCATTGAGTTACGGGAGCTTATAGGATGAAGAAATAATTATATTTAAAATGTTTCTATTTGCAGGTTTAATAAAATAATTTTGATTATTACCTTAAATATGTCTATAACGAAATCGAATCAAAATCTTCTGCAATTGAAGAATTCTTAAAAACCATTTTTACTTCAGCTAATAACCCCTTCAAATCTTTTTCATATCTCTGACTAATATGTGTCAAGACTAATTTTTTAGACTTTGACTTCTTTGCAATTTCCCCTGCTTGCTTTGCTGTCAAATGCAAATGTTCTTTTGCCAAATTTTTAAGTTCATCTCCAAAATTAGACTCACAAATCAACAAATCAGAATCCCTAACAAAAGGCACAATTTTTTTATTAACTAAAGTATCCAAAATAAAAGAAACTTTCTTATCACCTTCGGTATAAGTTAAATTCTTTGATAAATATTTCTTTCCCTCGTGAACAATATCTTTCCCTTCTTTCAACTTTTTTAAAATAGGTCCAGAAGGTAATTTTGATTTTTTCAATTTTACTCTATCAATCCTTCTTTGTCCTTTCTTCACAAAGCTATAGGCATTTGTAGGAATCCCATGCTCCATTTTTTCAGCTTCCAAATAAAAATCTTCTGTTTCAAAAAACTTGCCAGAAACTTCTTCAATCTTTATTTCAAACTCTCGTTTAATATAATTCAAACCTAAAAAATTTTCCAAAAACCTTTTTATCCCTTTTGGACCATAAATGTAAAGCACTTTATTATACCCACTACGATCGAAAGTTGAAATCAACCCGGGCAATCCAAAAACATGGTCCCCATGTCTATGGGTAATCAAAATTCTATTAATTTTGCAAGGATTAATCCTCGCTTTCCGAAACTGCCTTTGAGTTCCTTCTCCACAATCAATTAAAATATTTTCCCCTTCATAAACCAGAAGCATAGCTGAATGATTTCTCTTCGCTGTTGGAATTTGTGCAGACGTTCCTAGAAATGTTAGTTTTATATTCAATACCATAGTTTAAATAATAAGAAGAGATTTATAAAACTTTCAAGTTCCACTAGTTTCAGTCTATTAGAATTCTACCCAGCGAAAACTAACAGGCAAAACGCTATTCTTTCTTTAGTGCAGTTGATGCAGGCGAGATAAAAATTATCGTATCTCCTCGCAGAAAAGTCAATCCAAGATTTCTCTTAATTTCATTGTCTTGCATCTCTTTCACATTATCCAACACCAAATTGATATGGATGTCAAAAGCCAACAAAGTTCCTACAAACTGCTTACTACTTTTCAAATGCACTAAAACCTCTTTCCCCTTCGAATTATTCAACAAATCCAAAGGTCGTTCAATTCCATTAACCATCAAATTTAATTCACAAGTTAGTTTTTAAACATTTCGCAGATTTTTGTATAGAAGATAAATAAAATTACTACACCAATGTTCTAAGTTATCCAAAGTACAACAAAAATATTTTTCTATTAATAACTTCTCAGCAAAGCGTTTTCGCGAAGCCAAACGCGAAGATATTAATTTCGAGCAAAGCGATACTATCTAAACACCAATCAAAACTTATTTAAACTAAATCAATCCAATCTTATTATGGTAACAAAAAAAGGAAGAAAGATTTCCGGCGGGAAGTATGTCAAAAATCGGAAAAAGAAATCCTATGAAAGAGCAGGTCAAAAAAGAATAGTTAAACTTAAAGAGGACAAACGGAGGTCAAAAAGAGTTATGGGAGGAAATAAAAAAACATTTTTGCTCGGAGGGAAATTTGTGAATGTTAAAATAAAAGATAAGAAACAAAAAATAGAAATAAAAAACGTTCTTACAACTCCTTCAAACAGATTCTTAGCGAGGCAAAACATAATCACAAAAGGAACAATCGTTGAAACAGAGTTAGGGAACGTAAAGATAACTAATCGCCCAAGCCAGGAAGGGATGATAAATGGGGTTTTGGTTGAGAACTAAGAAGGAAAATAAACCATCTTTATTTCTTTTCTCGCAACACCATATTTATATGAATCAATAATATCACTAAACTTTTCCCTTAACTTATCCAATATTTTATGAAATTCTTCAAGATCATTTAACTGCAACTCAATCTCAAAGTCCGCTCCTCCGATAGTCTTATTTGTAGTCACGATAGATTTATTGGATTTACAAAAATCCTCTAAATCCTTCATACGAGAATTATTAATCAATCTCAAATAAATCTTATAGTCCTTAAACCCCAGTTTATCTAAATCAAGATTTACTCTATATCCTTTAACAATTTCCTTTTTCTCTAAGCTTTTTATTCGATACGTTACAGATTGGGGTGCCATCTTCAACTTCGACGCCAAATCAACCAAAGGGATTCTTGCATTCTCGGAGATTAATTCCAACAATTTCAAATCAACTTTATCAAATTTATCTTTCTTTGAAGCTCCAACTAAATACTCCTCTCTTGAAGAAATTTTATCTAGAATATATGATTTTGAAAATTGCCTTATATGGGAGTAAATGACAACTTCTTTTGATTGAATATATTTATTATATTTGGACAATTTCTCTAAGTACCCATAAAACTCATAAACATCTTCGACAAAAGTTGCATATGCGATATCGCAGATATTCTCGACAGACATCAGCCACCAAACCTCTTTTTGTTTTTTCAAAAAATCCACAAACTCTTCTTGTTTCTTCGGAGCAATCCCTTTAAGCTTAATATAAACTCTAAAACTCAAAAATCCCAACTTAGAATAATCAATAATCGCGTTATATCCTTTAATTACCCCTCGCTGTTCAAGATTTTTGATTCTATAATTAATCAATTGCTTTGACTTTCCAACTTTCTTAGCAATCTGATTAAGGGTTTGTCTAGCGTCTTTATCCAACTCAGATAAAATCTTCCTATCAATTAAATCAATCTTTTCTACCATAATTTTACATAAATAGA
>JAHKAF010000082.1 GCA_018825865.1 Nanobdellota archaeon
CGAGAATTTTGAAAATATGGCTCAACAACCAAAGAACAGCAAAAAAGAAATCAATATCTCAAAAATACGCCAAATACGTTCACGTCGGAACTAAACGCGCAATGCATGATTTCCCAATAATCAAGCAAATCATAAACTCAAACCTCTCAATCCAGAAAGAATTGAAACTCACAGAGGAAGAGGTTGAATATGTTAGGGGTTAATTATAACAAGAAATTCTATTTTCTAAACAAACAGCTATTGCTAAAGGGGGAAAATTTTCATAGGGAATTTCAGCTCCAGTTTTCTTATCATATCTTTTTATCTCAAATACACCTAGCCCTTTATCTTCCCTTATCGGAAATTGGAAAACATACTCTCTCTTAAACAATTTAGAAACATCCTTATTCAAAAAATCCAAAATTCTTTTTGTTAAAGTCATTTTTAACCGCATTAAACTTCCCAAAATAAATTCTAACTAATTATCTCAACATCAGGAACAAGGCAACCAGTTGCTTCTGCAAAACCTTCAAAAGTTCTTGAGCCTTGATAAACCTCGCCATTTACCTTGATAGTAGGGTAACCACTAATTCCTTCCTGATTACATAAATCAGTATATTCTGTTGGATTTTGTTGGGCATCAGAACATTCAATAAAAATCGGTGCAATATTTTCTTCACCACCAAAGTATTTAATCAAATTTTTACAATGCCCGCACCAACCAGCTCCATAAATTTTCATCCCTTTATTAGAAAGACAATTAGAAAATTCTTGTATTTTTAGATTATCTTCTTCAGAATAAGTCTCTGAAGGTTGTGATTGTGAAGTTGAAGTGCTTGTTCTCTGCAAAGGAACCAAACTATCTGGAAGGAGATAATATTTTCCATCTTTAGTAACCATTAAAGGGGCTTCCTGTCCATTAAGCGACAAAGTAACTTCATAAAACTCTCCAACATTTTCAACACCTACTAATTCTGCATTAGCTCCTTGTGAATTTGCGAAATCAAGTAAAGCTTGCCCTGCAACATTTTCAGAAACAATACTTCCTGTAATTACATTCCCTGTTGGACCCATTAAGCTACTAACTAAAAAAATCGCGACCATCACTCCGAGAACAATTGTAGAAACCATCCATGGCTCTTTCCTTAATTTATCTGTAAGTGTCGGTCCAGAATCTTGTTCATCAGACATTGAAGTTTCATCCTCTATCTCTTCCTGAGAATCATCAATTTTTTTATTCTCTTTATTCTTCATCACAAAACAATGAAAACTCCTTTTAAAAAGATTTTGGTAATTAATTTTCTTCTAATCCAAACAATTAAAAATCTAATTGACTAATTTACTTCAATCCGAATCCCTCGGAGGCAACTAAAAGATTCGTCCGCAGTTCCGAAAGGGAAATCAAAAAACCGTAGGTTGTTTTTAATGGCATATGATATAATAACAGGAAGAAACGAGGCTGATAAAAAATCTCTTGGAGAAAAAGGATTGATTTATATTGGAAAAGGGTATGTGAAAATGGGGCAATATACTTCTTTAAGTAATAAAATTCTTATGGATATCGCACGAAGCCATGTCATACTTGTGGCTGGAAAAAGAGGTTCTGGAAAATCTTATACATTGGGCGTAATCGCAGAAGAACTCTCAAACCTTCCAGAAGAAGTCAGCCAAAATATTGCATCATTAATTTTTGATACAATGGGAATTTACTGGACAATGAAATTTCCGAACGAGAAAGACAAAGAATTACTACAAGAGTGGGGGCTAAAATCAAAAAAGTTACCAGTCAAAATATTTGTTCCATTCGGGAATTATGATAGTTATTTAGAAAAAGGGATTCCTATCGACGAGGCTTTTGCACTTGACGTCACAGAATTGAATCCAGAAGATTGGGTTCTGACCTTCGGATTGGACATAATAAATCCTGTTTCAGTTTTAATCCAAAGAACAATCAATAAATTAAAACAACAGGGAGACTTCAATATTAATGATGTAATTTTTAATTTAGAAATGGACCAAAAAACTGACATTGGGACTAAAAATGCTGCTACAGGTTTGTTTGAGGCTGCAAAAACCTGGGGGATTTTCTCAGAGAACCAGAAACAAATAACACAAGTGAATGATTTAATCACTGCTGGAACAACCTCTATTCTTGACTTGAGCGTCTATAATTCTATTGGGGCTTTTAACATAAGGGCACTGGTGATTAGTTTGCTTTCAAGGAAAATTTTCAATCAAAGAATGGACGCAAGAAAAAAAGAAGAAATAGAATCAGTAGCGAGAGGTTTGGACTATTTATCTGCTCCAGAGAAAAAAGAGAATCCTCTAATTTGGATATTCATAGATGAAGCTCACGAGTTTCTTCCTTTAGACAAAAAAACAATTGCAACAGATGCTTTAATCCAATTGCTTAGAGAAGGAAGGCAACCAGGAATTTCAATGGTGCTCGCAACACAACAGCCTGGGCAAATCCACAGAGATGTCATGACCCAATCAGATTTAGTTATAGCACATAGAGTGACTTCCCAATCAGATTTAGAAGCACTGAATCAAATCATGCAAAGTTACCTTTTATCGAGCATTAAAAAACAAATGGATGATTTGCCAACCCTGAAAGGTTCTGCAATAATCCTCGACGACAATTCAGAAAGGATTTATCCAATGAGAATGCGCCCGCGATTCACCTGGCACGGAGGCGAGGCTCCAACTGCGGTTAAGTTTGAGAAGAGGTTATAGAAGTTACCATTTCTAAGTAATAACTATCAGAAAGGTTTATAAAGTTTAAACACCTCGTAAAAGCATGAAAATTACAAAAAGGTTTGATGTAAATATGGCAGAAAAAGGTCAAAGATTCTTAGACAACGTTCTAGCGCAATTAATACCTAATCAGGAAGGAAAAACAAGATGCGGACGTTATGGAACCTTCATAAAGAGGGAATTTAATGACGAAAAAAGATTCACAAGAGTTTATGGAAATAAAAATCCTGAAGACCCAGATATAAACTGGGTAAGAAAAAGAGTCTCTAAAAAGTATATTCATCCTTCTGATTTTGTTGACCATGTAGTTGAAACTCTACAAAAAACAGGAAGAATTCAAGATATAAAAAATTTAAGGGAAACATTCCCAAAAAGAAATATAGAATACGTTTTCATTCATGATAGTTATGTCCCTAAAGAAACCCCTGAAGGAAATGAGTGTGAAAGAATTAGAAGGGATCATGCAGATAAAAGTTATGATGGATTAAAAGCTTCTAAACATTTTAGAAATATCGCTTCTTCAAAAAATGGAAACTCTCCAAAATTCCTACAGGATCCAGAAGAACAACCAGAAGGAACTCTAACAAAATCTCTTGGTGCATATAGAAGACCTTGTGTTTCAAATACTGCATTGAAGATGATTGAAGATGGTTACAATGTAGTGATACATAACCCAGGGACTATTGATTAAGAGAATAAAAAATTTAGAAAAGATTGTGAAAATATTATTTGGGTAAATATGAATTTACTTTTTTAGAGTGTTTTACATAGTTTTCTAAAGCAGGAGTTAATATCTTTACTAATTCATCAGGATCATCTAACACTGTCGTTTCCCTACTATGAGCAAGGAAAAGATTTATATCTCTTGCAGTTAAAGAAGGTTCATCCAAACAAATATCTTTAGCATAGACATCCCAAAGAGATTTTGGTTTTTTATTCCTTGTGGCTCAAACTTCTCAATTGTTACATTTCCTCGTAAGGAATAAAAATTATTCTTGGTCACACTTTCAATATTTTCTATTTTAACTAGGTACTTCCCTATTTCTCTAGAAGTTTCTCTTGGAAGACCAACAATTTTTAAATTCATTGTAATTTCTTTATGAAATTAGGGTTTATAAATTTTTCTTATGTATTAACTTTGCAGTGATTATGAATCTCTCAATATTTATATCACTTTCAAATAATCTTAAAATCAACCCGTAACCTAATCTTATACGGCGCAATCTCCCCTGCTTTTTTCACCTTTTGAATCTTAATCTTCTTTTTCGCTCGCAGGGCTTCTTGTTTTATCTTCTCAACAATTAAATCACTCTCATCAACCTTGCAAAAATCATAATAATAAATCCTTGTACTTTTTTTACTCAGCATAAATGCCTGCTCAAGAAAAGTATCTTTCAGCTGTGGCCGAGGCATGACAATTACATCAAAACCATTAAACTTATCTCGCTTCGCTCGATTATTAGTTGCTCCGAAATCGACGCTGTCAGATTTCTTCGCTAAAACACTATTATCTAAAAAATTCTTCTTTAACAACGTTTTATCAATCTGCGAACGTGAGTGAGCAGGTGACTTAGGGTGGGCGGGTGGGACACTCTCAAGTAACTTCTTAGAAATCCTCTTAATATCTCCCTGAACAATTTCAACTCTGCCCTTAACTTTATTCAATTCAACATTCAACTTAGCATATTTATTCGCTTCCCTGTTTATCTCATTAGAAACAATCCTTTTTGCTTTGCTCTGCTTAGCAATCACAATAGAAAAAGGCGCAACTCCTGCAAACATAACCAAAACATCCTCATTCTTCTTAATCATCGACGCAATCTCCTTTCTCTCATTGCTCAGCCTCGGAGAAAAATAAGTTGTATCAACATTAAACCTGAACACACATTCATTTTCTTTATACAAAACCTCTTTAGTATTTTCTCCTGCAAGGTATTTTGTCGTCGGCTTTCTCAATCGCCCCTTGACTTTTCCTGACTTTTCCAAAACAGTTTTGATATTTTTATGCTCCTTCAATAACTTCTGTGCGAATTTCTTTTTTGCCCCTTCATTCCACAATTTGGGGTCTTGTCCCTCCTTGGGATACACCGGGCGGTGTCCACCATGTTTTTCTCTAGGAAAATTCACAATAGCAATATTTCCTAAAACATCAAATGATTTTGGCAGAGTTTGTTTCATTTTATAATACAATTGTACTAAATTTTAATATATTTAAAACTTAAAAAGTCTCTCATAATCTTTGTGATTCATCCAATTCAAGACAATTGCGAGTATTTGGACTTTATCAGGAGAAGATACCGAATATAACAATCTCCAACCACTTCTTAAATTATAAATCCAAAGATTATCTATCCCATATTTTCTAGAAAATTCTCGAGGGATTAATTTCTTCTTTACATTCCTACCACAAAAAACATTCTTTCTTATCTCATCAGTGGCTTTATCAATTTGATTATACAAATCCTTATCAGTTTCTTTAAGAATTTCAAATGCTTCTTTTAAATTTTCATCCGTAAATTTTATTATCCCTTCCATGTTAAATCATCTCTATTTTTATACTTCTCTGCGAGCAAAGGATTCCATATATAAACAATATACCCTTCCCTATCGTATGCGATTTTAAGAACACTCTCAAGATATTCCATTATAACCTGAAATGTCTGCCACATTACTTTCTTCGGAAGATTATTGAACAATTCTGTTTTCTTAAACTCCCCACTATTATCTTTAATGAACTTCTCAACCATCAAAACTGTCTGAAGCGTCGGAGATCTCGCGATAGAATTAACTTCATTATAAGGTTTTGTTTTCTTTTGCTTAATTGCAGATGCCATAATACAGATAATATCAATTGATACTATTTAAATATTCCGTAAGGGGAGGAGAATTATAACAGATAGAACATGTGGATAAATTTATAAAAATAGATTTGCTCATTCCCTAATGAAAAGAGGGAAAGAATTAGCTTCTGTGATGTTAGTTCTATTTTCAATTAATCTCATTAGTGCTTCTAAGGATGGGAATTGAAACAAAGGCAGGAACTTCACAAAGAATTATGGAACAAAAGAAAAAACAGTATATGGAACAAAAAGCTGCTCAAGCGAGAATGGCAAAAGCAGAAAAACTTGAGATGGAGAATGATGAGTTGAATAAAAAGTGATTGTAATGAAATAATATTAAACTATAAAGAATTTAATCTTGTAGAATTAAAAACCTTTTCTTAATTCATTTAGTTCCCTTATTCTCTCTTTTGCAAGGCCATCTCCCAAATATTCTTTAAGATTTTTATCATGCTCTGCTTGTTCTGAAGCCAAAGCTCTTTCCTGCCTTTCAGCCTCTGCATTAGCTCTTTCAACCTTGCCCTTATATTTTCTAATAAGTCTTACATAAGGATCATTTTTTATAAAGAAAAAAGCAGATACTGCAAAAATAATAAGAATCATCCAACTAAGACCCTGTGCCGCCGCAAGTCCTCCAATTACAGTCTCGTTAGTCCCCCAAAGATTTCCAGTTGTCCAAAGATAATAAACTACCAAAAGGGAATAAGCTCCCCAGATAACTCGTTGGACCAATATTTTTTGAACAGTAAGAACAGACGTAACTAATTTAGACGTAACTAAAAGAACTGCTATAAATGGTAAGAATATAGTAAACGTGACTCCCAATGCAGAATATACAGAGATAATGCTTATGATTTGATCAGGAAGAATAAAAGCGATTGAAACATAAGAAACTCCTAAAGAACCAACGGCTACAAAAAATCCTCCATTACTCTCACCTACAAGGCTACTCGCCCCCCAATAAATTATTCCCGCTAAGGTTAAAAAGAATATATATTTAGTAATAATTAAGCTATCAGCGTTTTCACCTGCAAAATCAAATATATTAAAAATAGATTTCCCTGTAATTCCTCCATCACTAAAATTAATGAAAATCAATAGAAAAGTAAAAGCAAAAAAAGTTACTA
>JAHKAF010000083.1 GCA_018825865.1 Nanobdellota archaeon
GGTTTTTCCTTCATTCCCGAAATCCTTTTCTTCTTAACTTTTTTTGCCATATTATTATTCTATTCCCAGCACTTTAAATAAGTATTTATCAACTAACTTTATTAAGTTTTCCTTTTTCCCGTCGATAAAAACACAATTATTCTCCTGGATTATTCTTGAGTTATTACTTTCTCTAATTATAATAAAATTATCCTCACAGGTCTTTATTGGCAAATCATCCCCGCATTCTTCTAAACAAGCATCCTGCATTCTCTGGACAATTTGGTTTGAGTCTGGGTGAAGATTCCGATAAATTTCCCATTTAGCATTATCATTTTCAGAATAAATATAAAGTGGCTTCCCAGAGTAAGAATTAATTGGCTTTATGTCCGAACTTGTATTCACTGATTCATTAAATTCTATTTCTTCTGGATTATTGCTGAATACAAATTGAAAACTACCAATAGTTGAAATCCAAAAACCATTCTGATTAACAAATTCAAATCCATTGTAAGTAACATCCTTAACTACGCTTTCTTTGTCCCCGAATGAATTAACAATAATTCCGAAAACACTCCCAAACATAATGAATATCAAAACCCCTCCAACTATAAACTGATTCCTTCTCGCGCGTTTTTCTTTATCCTGTTTAGAAGCTATCTTTCTCATTGAATAATCTATTGAAGAGAGTTTTTAAAAATTACTCTTCTCAAACTAATCCTCCACGAGACTCTCGTCCAGTCAGTTAAAAAAAAAGAAAAATAAAATAAAATAAATTTCAGATTTATGCAGTCGCTGTAACCAAAGTAGCACTTGTCGACGAAGTTCCTAAATACTCTTTTCCAGTATCAACTGTTTGAGTTGTTAAGAACTTAGCAGCATTAACAGTGTCCGCAGCTTCATAACCCGCAACTAATAGCGCAACCTTGCTAGTAACACCTGAACTACTGTAACCTTTGATCAAGAATTGTCCTGATCCAGCCCCAGTTAATTCTGTGAATCTCGCACCACAAGCTGGCTCACCTACTAAACTAGCAGCAGCTGAATTTATACAGCTTCCACCAATAATTACTAGGTTCTTAGTCGCCACTGAGCTAACTTCACTATCTTTTACAAGAACTTCTCCAAGCGGAGTAGATGTTGAGCCAGAAACGCCTGCTGTAATTGAAGCAGATTCTTCTGCAACATATACTTGTGCATGAACTTGCTCATCAGGATATTGAATCTCTAATGAATACTGGTCTGAGTCTGACTTATCAAGTAACATTAAAGTTCCCCACAAGTCATAACTTGCATACACATCATCATCTGTTGCTTCCATTTGGATTTCATCCCAGTCTGTAACTACGCCGTCATTGTTCCATGTTGTTTCAACATCTGCGATTCCAGCTAATTCAGATGCACTAGCCTTATCATCATATACAACAATCAATGCCTGATATTGGCTATTGTCGTCTTTTTCTTCAAAGATAACAATTCCTGGAAGTACTTCATTAGCAGTTTCAGCAGCATCCATTATGTAAACACTTGTAGTATTTTCAGTAGTGCCTGAGTTAAACTTGATCATTACTTCTCCAATATCAAAAGTTACGTTATCAGCCGGAGTAAGAGTACCTAGAATATCTGCAGTTCCCTCAGCACCATTTGGATATGGAGTTATAGTCCAATTAGAATCATTTGCTGCAACCGATGCAAATGTAACATAACTATATCCATCACCATCAGGGAAATACAATCTTTCTAATGCTCCTCCTGATGTATAATCAGATGGGTCATTCAAGCTTAGGTCAATATGTGGTTCATAAAACATAACCTTTGCTCCTTTAGATGTCGAAATTGTAGGATACATTACTAACCAAGTGTCAGCAGTTGTTGTATCTGGGTAGTCAAGAGTTACATAATCATCTCCTTCTCCAGCTTTGTCGTAATATTTAACTCCGTAAGTTTTTCCTCCAACAATCAAACTACCTGCACCTTCTGTTGTAATTCCAGTTACAGAATATGTGTCATCTGTGTTGAATGCATCTCTGAATTTGATGTCATCTTTTCTTGTATCAGTATCATTACTGAACTGATAAAACTCAAGAAGATAACCTTCATCTTCATTACCTACAACAACGTATTGTGTTATGTTAATCTTTTCACCTTCAAGCACATGGATTTTATCCTCTCCAGAATCACCAGAATCTGCCAATCTTGCACTAACTGAATCATTGTAAACCCAGTTAATCTTTTTGGTGTCTCCGTTATGAGTAGTCATTTCTATTGTTGCTTTGTCTCCACCTGCAGGAGCAATTTTTATTGATTCTCTGTCATCATCAGCATAAAGTGAAGAGAAATCAATTTTTAATGTTCCAAAAACAGGGTCAGTGAAACTATCACCAACAACAAGAGCATCAACGTCAGAGTCATCTGGGACAACACCAATTGTGAATCCTGTGCTTACATCATTATTAGCTGGAAGCGTTACAAGAGTTCCATCAATACTTGTTTCATCAGAACCAACTTTTATTTTGTTTCCGTCCTGAAGAAGTATCTTATTTGCTCCAACAGTAACTTCTGCAGTTAATCTGTTTGTAGCAGTATCTTCATCAGCCAAGTTAACAGCAACATCAATCCCTTGAACCTTCTTAGAGTTGTCTTCAGTTATCTCTTTTGTCTGAGAAGCTCCAGTACTATCTGTTACCTTAATTGTAGCAGCAGTATCAGATGCCCCAGTAAGTTCAATAGTGTATGTAGCACCATCAACAGTAATTGTTTGTGAAGTAGGGTCACTTCCACCTACAGATAATGCAACTGTTTCAGAAGATTCATATAGGTACAATTTTGTTGCAGTAGTTCCTGCTCCAACAGTGTATTGTTTTCCAAAGATAGTCATAGATTCCCCAATAGAATCTGTATGGTTCAATGCAACTGCCTGGTCAAATGTAACAGTCATATTGTACATTACACTTAAAGTACTTGTTCCTGTTGAAAATGCAACAACTGGGTCGTCATCACTTGTAGGGTGATTTCCAAACACAAGTCTTGGCGTAGAACCAATTACAATTGTTTGGGTATAATCTGCAGTAACATCTCCTTCAAAAGTGCCATCAGCTAATACAGTTGGCAATTCAGTGTCAGTCAAAGTGCTTCTTACAGAATTCAAAGATTCATTCATATAGATTTTAGATGAACTTGTGAATAATGCATAAGCCTCACCACTAACACTTGTGCTTGTCCCACTACTTGTTGTTCCTAAAGAGGATTGCAAGTTAGTCTGAATGTTTCCTGCTTGAATCAAATCAAGTGAAGAAACTCCTGCTCCAGTACCATAGACAATTGCCACGTCCGCATTACTTCCAACAACAAAAGGTTGTGGATAGTTTGCAGCCATTGCAAATCCAAGTGTACTCACCAACATAGCTCCACTAGCTAATAACGAAGCTACTTTTTTAAATTTAAATTTCATTAATTTTTACCTCCTTTCAACTCTATAATTATGTTGTCTATGACAACCCTCTTCCAATCTATGGTCATAGGGTGAGACCATTTTCTTGGATGAATGTGATTTTTATAATTTAACATTTTAACGAATGATGTTTTACTATTTCTAATACCCCATTAGAACGCTCGAAAACGTATAATCTAAAATAAATTTTCCTTTAAAAAGATTGTGATTCATTTTTTCTATATTCCCTCTAAAAAGAGGGTTTTTTATGGTTTTATTTATAAAAGTTACGTTGTCACTTAGTTATTAATACATATCTCATCTTACCTCTAAAACAAACATTTATTAACATGTAGTAATTAATTGTAATATATATTAAAA
>JAHKAF010000005.1 GCA_018825865.1 Nanobdellota archaeon
AATATTTTGCTGTTAATTCGCCATAAGTTATAAAACCAACAACTAATTTTATTGGATGATCTAACATAGTAAGAGGAATAATGAATAAGGAATAATGAATAAGGAATAAGAAAAATTTATTCATAATTCATCATTCATAATTCATAATTCCTTTTCATCCTCACTTTCTTCAAATTCTTTTTTTGCTTCTTCAATCTTTAATAATTGTTGCGGATCTGAAGTAATAATTTGATCTTCAGTATAAGAAGCGACTACCTTAATTGCCGCATGTTTACTGCCGGCGAAAAATATTCCTTCTCCTAATCCGCATTCTAATAATAAATATTTTTCTCCCTCTGTTAAAATAAAAGTTTTCTGGATTAGTTCAATTGCGGCTGGAGACTGTTTTAAAAGAAGCTGAAGTGAAGAATTCGTAACAATCGCTTGTCCATAAGGTGAGGTCAAAAAATCATTTACGTCTTGGGTAATCGTAGTAACTCCTAAATAATATTTTCGGCACCTTTTCACTAAAGCATAAACGAATTTTGCGCTATCTTCATGCTGCATTAACCACCAGGCCTCATCAATTACTAAAATTCTTTTCCTCATTTCAGATCTAACAATATTCCAAACATAATTAACAATTGCATAAATTGCCATCGGCCTTAATTCATCTTCTAAGTCACGAACAGAAAAACTAACTAATTTATTATCCATCTCAACATTAGTAGGGTTATTTAAAAGTCCGGCAAACGTACCTTCAGTATACTTCCTTAAGCGCAAAGCTAAACTAGATCCGCCTTCCATGCCTTCTAAAATCTCTTGAAAATCCTGCATAATTGGAGTTTCAATTTTAGACAAGTCTGACTCAGGCGTGATGTCCTTTTTGGCATAGGTTTCTAGTAATGCTCTGTCAATAATAGAGTCTTCTTCGTGGCTTAATTCTCCCAACATCAGCCTAACTAAACCCTTAACTGTAATAACCGCGCTTCTAATAATATCCTCAGGTTTAGAGTCCCCTCCGATAGCTCTTGGCAAATCAAAAGGATTTATGTTATTTTCGCTGGCAAGAGAAATATTAACATATGTCCCGCCTACTGCATCTGATAGATGCTTATACTCATATTCGGGATCAATTATGATTACTTCTATACCCATCATCAGAGATCGCAAAACTTCAAGCTTTATAGCATAGCTTTTACCGGCGCCAGAAGTTGCAAATACAACTGTATTTGCGTTTTGAAGGCTAAAACGATCAAATAAAATTAAACTATTATTATGTCGATTAATACCGTACAAAATACCATTGTCACTTGTTAATTCACTGGAAATAAACGGGAAAGAAGAAGCTACTGGAGAAGAATTCATGTTAAAAGTGATATATAATTCATCATTAGCCAGCGGTAGAGTGGAATTGAATCCTTGTTCCGCTTGATAAAAAACTCTTTTTGAAAAAACTAGCCGGGAGCCAAAAATATTTTCTATCTGATCTGATAATCTGTCTAGTTCTTCTTTCTTGTCAGAATAAATTGTAACATATAAAGAAAATTGAAAAAACTTCTCCGTACCCTGGGTTAAAGCGTCTCGTAATGCTTCAATATCGCGGAGAGCTGTTTCACGCAAAGGATCGCGAGCCGCTCCTTTCTCAGCATCTGAAATAATCTGGGCCTCTAAACCTCCAACTTTTTTCTTAAGCTGTTTTAAAATTATTGCGCTTTTTACCGGATAAAAAAACATAGCTATGTCAAAAGTAGAATTTAAATTAATAATCGGGGCAAACCAGCCAACGCTAATATAGCGCGGATAGTTAATAACGAATATGGTTCGCACATATTTTCCGCCTAATCTTAGTGAATCTGGAGAAACATGAATGCTAGAAGGCGCTATTAAATCCTTTATTGATACAACTCCTCTTCTAAAAGCTTTTTCTTCTTTGACGATTTCCTTTGTTAATTCTACATCTTCTTCAATTTGTGTATCTTTTTGTTGTTCGATCTTTTTCTTTTCTTCAAGCTCTTCTTCTTTTGTAAATTTATTTGGATTAAACATTTTTCAATTGCCGATTTCCGATTCTTTCAACTTAAAAAACCGTAAATCGTAAACTTGTCCCGCACTTAGGTACGGGATCGTAAATTACTTCATTCTACTACTCTTAACTCATCAATATTTACCAGTTTTTCATTTTTTGAAACTACTGGATTATAAGTATTATAAAATAATTCTATCAAACTTTGAGTATCAAGCCGGACTGCGTTAAGGCCGATTGAACCTAATCCGCCAATTGTATCATCTGCGCGTCGATCTATTTCAGTTTTAAATTGGATAAATCTTTTCTCTTTCATCTTGATTAAAGTCGCCGGCTTAAAAGCCTCCCATAAAGAGGAAAAAAAATTTTTATGTTTATCAGATATTGGGTTAAACAAAATTGATACAAAAAAACGTTTATTCATAATTTTTCCCATGGAAATTAATTCCCCAACATATTGAATATATTCTGCGGTTTGAATTTTTAGGAGCTCGTTTACTTGCTCTTTTTCCATCTTTTTTAATTGGCTGATATATCCATCAATATTTAATTCTCTAGATTGAACTACTATTTGCAGGGGAGAATCAATATTATTTAAAAAACTAACATACCCTGATATTATGGCATTCTGCTCAT
This sequence comes from Nanobdellota archaeon, assembly GCA_018825865.1. Taxonomy (GTDB): domain Archaea; phylum Nanobdellota; class Nanobdellia; order Pacearchaeales; family GW2011-AR1; genus JAHKAF01. The sequence goes on from JAHKAF010000005.1 coordinate 2,642, forward strand.
CTTCGCTTTTTAGGGCAAAATTAATGCTTGAAACTAAAAGTACAGCTCGCAAAGTTCCGTCTTTCATTACTATGGTGTCTTCTTTTATCTCGGCAATGTCTAAATACTGCTGAGTAGAAACAGATATTTTATTTTTTGCTAATTTATTTTTTGCCATAATTATCCAGGACTTACGCGTTTAATTATTTTTTATGGTAGATTATATTTACTTTAGTGTTTATA
>JAHKAF010000084.1 GCA_018825865.1 Nanobdellota archaeon
AAAAAAGAAGATATAAGAAAATGGACTAAGCAAGAATTTGAGGATATTCACGAATTGATAAAATATAAAGAGAATTTATCTCATTATGATTTTTTGAGAATAAGAAACTTTAAATCCAATTTATTTAGTTCCGAAAATGAGGGGAATATAAAAAAAATAACTAAAGAATCATTTGAATTAGCAAAAGAAGATAAAATAAAGGAGGCTGTAGAAAAATTATTGAATTTACAAGGGGTTGGGGTTCCGATTGCTTCTGCAATTCTTTCTATGAAATTTCCAGAGAAGTTTGCAATTATAGACAATAGAGTAATAAAGAATTTAGGAAAAGATGAATGGTTAAAAACATATTTATCTAGTCCAGAAACATATGAAAAGTATCTTTTACTGCTTAGAAAAGAATCTGAGGAGAAAAGTGTTAGTTTGAGAGAATTTGAAAGAAATTTATTCGAAAGTGATTCTATATAAAATGTTATTAATTATCTTATATTATCTACTTCCAACCAATCCTCGCGAAGCGAGCAATTTCCCACATAAATCTTTAAAAAACCCTTTCTATTTCCAATCCTATAAAAATGGCAAACGGAGAACAACCACAATTCAAAAGATACACAGCGTATAAATTGAGAATAGGAGACATTCTAATCGGAAAACCAATTCTTGAAGCAGAAAGATTCAAATTACTTGAACTTGGAAGCAAAAACATTGTCAGAGTTAATGTTATAGGAAACATCGTCGACAAATACGAAAGCGACGGCGAGAGAAAATTCTTATCCCTCACTTTAGATGATGGCTCAGGTCAGATAAAACTAAGGTCTTTTGGCGACGACCTGGAAAAATTCAAAGACATAAATCAAGGCGAGACTGTTATTGTCATCGGGCTCCTTAAATATTGGAATAATGAAATATACATCGCACCAGATATAATAAAAGCTCAGGACCCGAAATACCTTCTCGTAAGAAAAATGGAAATTGAAAAAGAGAGAAACAAAAATGCCGTGGCTGTTCCGCGAGAGCAAATAGTCGCAGTAAAAGACAAAATTCTCGGGACAATCAAAAACTCAGAGGACGACGGCGGAGTTGACATAGATAAAATAATTATGAGTTTGAGAGACATTTCTCCAGAAATCATCAACCAGGAAATCCAAAAATTCCTCGAGGAAGGTATAATCTTTGAACCCCGTCCAGGAAGAGTTAGGTATTTAGGGTAAATTAAGTTCACATAAAACTAAATTGTTATCAAACCTTTCTATACTCTTCATTATTTCTCTATAATCAGACCTGGTTGGCAGGGTTATAAAAGATTCATAAACACTAACAAGTGAGGGGTTTGTCTCATCTCCGTTATGCATTCTTCTTAAATGATCTACATCTTTTCTATAAAGAATTCGTGTATTTTTTTGTGCCCCCTCTAATACAGAACTTAAATCATCATTTTCATCATGTCTAAAAATCTCTCCAAAAACCTCGCTTAACCCTGTCTTTAATCTATCACACAAAAGCAAATAAGCGCTCATTAAAAAATTAATCCTTAATCATTTATAAAAATTTATATGCTCAAAACTATCTTTTCCAGAACAAAAACCACTCCTTCAGAAGGTTTTTGTGTTAACATAATCTTCGCAAAAAAATGAATTATCTTTTCTTCTCAATTTTATTATTAAACCAATAAGTAAAGAAAATCAATGCAACAAGTCCGATTAAAGAAATTATAAATCTCAACCAGTTATCAGCATAATTCCAGTATCCTCCAATTCCATAAATCATTGTTCCAACTCCTCCACCCATTAAACCAACCCCAACAGCGTCGAGACTGAAAAGAAAAGCTCCAAAGATAATTATTAAAATTCCTAAAGGAACTGCAATCAGAAATGCATTCAAAGAATATTTTTTCTGTGCATCCTCATAATCCATCCTGCATTGATAACCCCTATCGCAATATCCCTGCGGACAGGGCGTAGTCACACATCTTATTTCCTGTGGCTCCCATTTTCCACCAAAATCAAGACACCTCGCTTCAGTATCAATTAACTCTGCAACCCTTGAGCACCCCACAAAAATCATCATAAACTGGCTTTTCATAAAAAGTATTAATTCCATAAACAGTAACAAAAATAGTCAATACAACTATCGCAATTCCGAGCACTGCATTCTTAATTTTCATGATTGTTAAAAGAAGTTTGAGTTTATAATATTTTTCTATTAAAATTAACTATAATCTGTTTCTATAAGAAATTGTTGATCTTTGCCATCAAACCCGTATATTTTTTCATATCCCCTTCCTATTTCTTCCATAGTATCTTTAAATCCCGGGTCTCTTAAAACCCCACCAGGAGTAAGGAGAGAGATTGATGCTATATCTTCATCATCAGAACGAATTGAAAGCCTTAAGGCTACATGGCCCTCTATAAGTCTTATATCTTCACTAACTAACCCCTTAATTAACCCTTTTAATTTATCTAATCTTTCTGCTTCAAGTTTCCTTCTTTGAGTTATATCCTCAACTCTTACCATCTCCTAACACTATTTTTACCCTTTATAAAAATTTATATACTGAACTTTCACACTTATTACCATGACATACGAACAATTACTTGATGAAGCTTATGAAAAAGTAAAGAAAGTCGATATTACTAATGAGAGATTTGAAATTCCAAAAGTAGAAGGGCATTTTGAAGGGAAAAAAACATTTCTGACAAATTTCTTTCAAATAGCGTCGCACATAAGAAGAGACCCAAATCACCTTCAAAAATTTCTACTAAGAGAACTTGCAGCTTCAGGACACACAGATGGAGACAGACTTGTATTAAACATGAAAGTTCCAAGTGTAAAAATAAACCAAAAAATTGAGCAATATGTTAAAGAATTCGTCCTATGCAAAGAGTGCGGAAAACCCGACACAGAACTCAAAAAACAAGACAGATTAACATTCATTCATTGCCTGGCTTGTGGTGCTAAACACCCAGTCCGAGGCAAAATATAGGCAACGCGAGCTTTGATGCGTTTCAATATTTCATTAGCAGATTTGCATGCGGAGCAAAACATCCTGTCAGAGGGAAGATTTAAAATCGGCTTTGTAAAATAAGTTCTTAATTCAGGCTACTTTTTACACAGAATTATCTCAATCTAAATAATCTCTCAACCTTATAAGTTTGTTTTCCTTGCTTTTCTTTGACTAAATTAATTTTCTTCATAAATTCAAGTGCTTTAATTGTTGTTTCCCATTGAGAACCAATCTTCTCAGAAATAGCTTTTACAGAAAGTTCTTTCTCTTTTGTGAGTAATTTTTGAATATCCTCTATAACCTCTAAAATATTCCTTCTTGACATATGTGCAAGAACACAGATATATTTTTATATCGAATATGTGTAATTACAAAGATACCTATGTCATACGAAAAAACAATCTTCAACGAAAATCAATTAAGGAAAGTAATAAAGGAAACTTCTAAAACAGAGTTTGAAAATAATTACAAAAAATATAGATTTGAGTTGGATAAAGTTTGGGATTCTTTGAATAAATTAAGAGAAGAAGTAGTCGTTCTAATGAGAGATTTGGAAATGAGAAAAGAAGCAGAAAAAGAGAAGTTTGGGATTAATAGGAACGAATCTGTTTTTAAATTATGATTAATCAATATGTTTTTTACACAAACGCTACTTTATACACAAAGCCTCCTCAATCAAAACCCTTATAAAACAAATTTCCCTTAGGAATTCAAGAAATTCTTCGGAATTCACTAATTAAACTGAGGATAAAAAAAATGGTACAAGCTTATTGTGTTAAGTGTAAGAAAAAAGGGCAAGAGATGAAAAGCCCGAAGATTGTGCAAACTGCGAGAGGAGGATACATGGCAAAAGGACAATGTCCTATATGCGGAACAACTATGTGTGCTATGATGTCTAAAGACAACGCAGAAAAATCAATCAAAGCAGGGGCAAAAAAGTCTTTTTAATTAATTAATTTAAAGCTCCTCTTTTTTCTTATAATGATATTAGTAAAGATAATCAAATCATATAGAGAGGTCGTTGCTATCTGTGATTCTGGATTGCTCGGAAAGAAATTTGAATCATGGGCAAGCGAAGACCCCTCAGGGGCTTCTGAAGAAGGCAAATTTCAATTAGATGTGAAAGAAAGTTTCTTTGGGGGAGAGGAAGTTTCAGAAGAAAAAGTAATAAAGATTATGAGAGACTTCTCAAAAGAAGACGCAACATTCAATATCATCGGAGAAAAATCAATAAACTGCGCAATCAAAGCAGGGCTCGTCTCTGAAGAAGGCATGAAAAAAATTGGGGGTATTCCTTTCGCATTGGTTTTGTTATAAAGTGCTCCCGCTTCACTCGTGATGACTTGCTCCAAAATCTGCTTTGCTTGATTTCTTCGCTAAGAAACCGTTAACACATATAATAAAATTTATTAGTTAACAACTTACTCTCTCAGCGAAAAACTTGACCCCATCAAAAGAATCAAAACCTGTCTGCATATAATTGTATTCCTGTCTGAATAATAAAAGGTATAAGCGTTAGAAGGTTTATTTTCCATAAAAGATTTGTATTATTACTTCTTTTAAAATTATCTATTTTCCAACAAGTTTTTAAGTACTTCTTTCCCTCATTTAACATGGCTAGCTATTTCAAAAAACCAAATACTGAGGATGAACCAAAAATAATGAGGGCTCCTCTTCCAAGAAAAGGGGAAGTAATCGGAATAATTGAACAGAGACTTGGGGGAAATAAAATGATGGTGAATTGTCTCGATGGAAAATCGCGGAATTGCAGAGTTCCTGGAAGATTAAAACGAAAATTATGGCTCAGACCAGAGGACGTGGTGATTGTAGAACCATGGGAACTCGACGACACAAAAGGAGACGTTCTATTAAAATACAAAACCAATCAGATTGAGTGGCTGAAACAACAAGGACATTTGAAAGACGAGAAGAGTGAGTTTTAGGATTTCTTAGATTGATAACAAAAAACTTTGAGCCCAACATATAATGCGAAGCTATCCTATTAACACCCCCATCAATCCTCGCGTCAGCGAACCCCTCGGACGAGAGGCGGAACAAATCACTCTCCCTTCCCCCAACCAAAAACTTAAAACTATCATCTTCTTTTAACAATCATGAAAACAATCATCTGTGAAAAACTCCCTCGTATAACCAAGGCAAGAAGGAAGCTAGAAGGAACTCTGGATGTTAAAATAACAAACCGCGGGAAAGAAGTCACAATTAATGGAACTCCTGAAAATGAATATTCTGCGGAAAAAGTCATCGACGCTCTGAACTTTGGTTTCCCATTCTCAGACGCAATGGAAATAAAAAAACACGATTTTATATTTGAAGTGATAAACATCAAAGACCACACAAAGAGAAAAGACATGGGAAGAATCAAAGCAAGAATCATAGGCACACAAGGAAAAACCCTCCAAACTCTCTGTAATCTAACAAACTGCCACTTCGAAATAAAAGACAACTTCGTCGGAATAATCGGTCCCCCAGAACACATAAAAAACGCAGAGGAAGCAATAATTTTCATAATCAAGGGCGCCAAACAAGGAAACGTCTATGCCAACCTCGAAAGAAACCAAGTCAAAGAAGAAGTTGATTTGGGTTTGAAGTGAAGGAATTTCATTTAATTCTCTTAAATAAATCTCTGTCCTAATGGTTTATATTTTTAAGCAAAACATCTAAAATCTTCTTGATTGTTAAAGTTAAATTATCATTCTTGATTAGGTGCTCCCTAGGGACTTTTAATGATTCTATATCTTGTTTTAACTTGGAGAAATCTTCTTTAGTATTCTTTACTTTTCTTTTTCTTTGTGATTCTACCTCTAATAACTCATCAATTTTTCTTAATAATCTAAACCCATAAAAATCTGCCTTAGATTCGTGGTAAAATCTATTTATTCTATTCCAAAAAGTTTTATCGCAAACTATCTCTTCGAGGATAATATGCTTTTTATCCTGAAAAAGTCCTAATTTATCCAACACATCATCATAAGCAATCTCTTGAGCTTCTTTAAACGTCTTCCCTTTTTTCATTGCCTTAACTTTGAAGTTGTCCACATGGATCACTTGAGAATTCTGTAAAATTTGTCCTAAGATATTCGCAACCTTTGTTTTACCTGTACCTGGAACCCCCCTGATTAATATTAATTTCATTTTAGTTAAATAATAATTTTCTCAATTCATCAATATTTCCTCTTTCTACAATCTGATTAGGAGTAATTATTTTATTAGTCCAAGGATTATGTAGATGTTTTTCATCTCTAGAAATTAAAATATTATCCATCCCTACTTTTTGCGCTCCTTCGATATCTTTCCAATCATCTCCTATCATAACATAATCCTCTACACTTGAACATTTTTCTCCTACCTTAATTTTTTCTAAAGCTCTTTCAAACATATATGAATTTGGTTTGCCAGTATACCCACGAAGATTAAAAAATAGCTCTTCTTTATTATCAAGATATTTTATAGCTTCCTTGAAAAGAGGGTGTTCAGAATCTTTCAGAATTTTTTCTATCTCTCCATAAGAGGTAAAAATTAATTCAGGATTAAGATATTCGTATACTTCTAATAATTTTAATTTATCAATTTGTAATTGGTGTCCTCCGTTAGAAATAATCCCTTGTTTTTCTCTTGGTATATCTTGCATTAATTCAGAAAGCCCTTTATATGGTTTGAAACATGATAATTGGTCTTCTGTGAGAACCTCTAACTTCCTCTTACCCAACATCAATTCTCTTTCAGTTCCCACATCAACATCCCAAGGAGCAGAAGCATCATAAAGAGTGTCGTCTATATCCCAAAATACTCCTTTGTATTTCATTTTCTATTCTTCCAATTGAACAGATTTTATTTTGATAAATCTTCTAAAAGACATTTAATTATTTCTTTTTGGCGAAGTCTAATATTCTTCCTCCACAAAGTCTCTTCAATTTTATCTTTATCCTTGTCTGGGCGGCAAGTATATATTCTGTTTCTTCGAATCCATAATTTATCTCTTGGAGTTGAACGCTCTCCAATACGCAATAAATCTCCATATGTAAGATTTTTCCCTTCCTTGTACACAAATCCACTTTCACTTTCACATATTTTTCTATGGGGACAAAAATATCTATTTCCTTCCAAACAATCTTCTGTCATTTTCTACCTCTATTCTGAATCATCTGTCTATCATACTTGGAAGTTTCAGAATCTCTTTCAAATTGTTTTACATCCATGTAAGTTTCTTTTCGTATTCCCATACTCCTCTCCCCCCAGAAAACTATTTAAACAATAGTAGTCATGTAGCATGACAACAGATGCTTGAAAAATTTGGATTAACAAAAACCGAAGAGAAAGTTTATCTTGCTTTGACTCAGCTTGGTTCCTCTTTTGTATCTGAAATCATAAAGAAAACCCAACTTCATCGTACAACTGTTTATGATGTGCTAGACCGGCTTCTTGAAAAAGGGTTTGTGAGTTTTATTATTAAAAATAAGTTAAAAGAATATTCTACAACTTCTCCCTCGAAATTATTAGATATTGCACTTGAAGAAGAGGAAGAAGCCAAGGAAAAGCATAAATTAGCTCAAGAGGTTATAAAAAAAATTCAATCACTTAAAAAAGAATCAAAGTCAACTTCTCCAGCCCAAATATTTGTAGGGCTTCAAGGGCAAAAGAACATTATGAAAGATATAGTTGATACTGGTAAAAATTTCTATGTGTTTGGGTCCCAAGGAAAATTTGAAGAAAATCTTTCCCTTTACACAGAACAATGGGCACGCCAGCGAAGAGAAAAAAATATCACCGCGAGGATTATTGCAACTGAAGGCACTGAATCCCCAATATGGAAATTAAATCAAATAAAATTTCTACCAAAAGAATATCAATCTCCAGCAGCCACGATTATTTATGGAAGCAAAGTAGCAATATTTATTCACGAAGAACCGATTTTAATTGTTCTAATAGAAAGCGAGAAATTAGTAAAAAGTTATCTAAATTACTTTAATCTATTGTGGGGGATTGCGAGATAATAGAGATTGCTTGCTGACGCTTGATTGGTATAGAAAATGACCTCCTCTCCACACTAAAGTGTGGAGTTTCCATTAAACTCTGAACGTTGTTTGGTGATGCTCTGCCTGATTTCTGACATATTTTGTAACTTGGTCGAATTGGACAAAACCGATTGTTGATGCAAACTTTCCTCTGCTCCAAAGGTGTCCTCGAGGGTAACGCAACCTCATTTTAGGTGCAAACTCAAAGAAAAGTTTTGCTGAGCCACCTTTCAAAATCTGCAAAACTTTTGAAGTTGAGATTGTAAAACTAACTTCTACAACACAATGCACATGTTCTGGTTCCACTTCAAGTTCAATTATTTTTATTTTATTTCTCGACGCTGTTTTTCTTATGCAAGCAGATACAAGATTCTTGTACTTGAATTTTCCAAACATCTTGTATCTGTATTTTGTACACCATTGAAGATGCAACATCACAACTCCGACGCTGTGAGAGTTCCTACTATATTGGTTCATTTTAATCCTCCGAAAGATTTATTTAGAATTGCATAGTCCAAACTATGTTTGGATTTTCAATGGGCTACACCAAGCCCATTATTTTTATAGATTTCTAAGAATAAATAATTAGTGGGGAGAAACTCAACTCCACTTTAGAAAAGTGGAGATTTCTTTTTAGTTAATAATAAAAATAATATAATAAGTTGAACAAAGTATTTACGAAATTATGTCTTAACTACTTATCTCCCCTCGGGGCGGGCGGGACAAATTATTAAAAACGTCCCGGGTAGGACTCGAACCTACGACCTGACGGTTTCTACAAAATCATAGATCTTGAGCAAATCTCTGAACACGAAGTCCAAATCTTTAACAGCCGTCCGCTCTACCAACTGAGCCACCGGGACCTAAAAACTAGAGAGTAAATTATCTTTTAAAGTTTATCATTCCCTATAATTTTATAAATCTCTCTTTCTTCATCTAAACATGCAACTTGACAAAGCAATCCAAAACAGACACAGCACAAGAAAGTTCAAAGATAAAAAACCTGACTGGAGAGATATTATTGAATGTGTCGACGCTATGCGCCATGCACCAATGGCAGGAAATAATTTCAGTTTAAAATTTATTCTAGTTGACGACGAGAAAACAATCCAAAAACTTGCAGACGCAGCACAGCAGGATTTCATCAAACAAGCAAAATATGTTGTAGTAGTATGCACAGATTCTTCAAGAACAATAAACGCTTATGAAAAAAGAGGAGAAATATACTGCAGACAGCAGGCAGGCGCAGCAATTCAGAACTTCCTACTTAAGATAGAAGACAAAGGCCTGGCAACCTGTTGGATTGGACATTTCGTAGACAGGCTTGTAAAAGAAGCACTGAAAATCCCAAATGATATAAATGTCGAGGCTTTTTTCCCAGTGGGATATGAATTCAAACTACGAACACGCCAGGCAAAAATAGATTTGGATAATGTTCTTTACTTCCACAAATTCAAGAACAAAAAAATGAATGTTCCACAGAAATTGGATATTTGAAAATGAATTTATTTAAAAAAATTAGAAAAATATATTACACACTACAACAAAAAATCGCTTGTTGGGATAAAAGGACTATTAAGGAATTAGAAATTAAAGCGAACCCTTTCGGAGATGGAACTGCAGAGATAATCAGAGAATATTGCCCTGTAACAGGAGATTATCTTAAGGCAAATATTATTGCTAAAGACTTTAAAAAAATAAAAAGAGACATTGAAGGATTATTTTCCCAAAGCATATAAATTCTAAAGAAACTATTTTTTAAGTTTCTCAACCTACAAAAATCTTCTTCATTAACCCCTTCTCCCTCAATCCTCGTCGTCAAACGAACAATATAAAAAAAGAGGGATTTCTCCCCCATAATAAAAAATAAAACGCCTCACGATTTTCATCGGAGGCAATTTAAAAAATCGTCGTTCAGGGTTTAGAGGAAGTTCAAAAGAAACCCGTGGGTTTCTTTTACTTCCAAAATTCAATTCCTAAATCAGACATTTCTCGAGATACTGGCAATGAGTGGTCATGTTTCTCTCTTCCTAAAACATATGGAGAATTCACACCAGTCATTATTGTGATTACCCGAACTTTTCCAACAAACTCTTTACTGATTCTCGCACCAATAATTACTTGTGCGTCAGGGCTCAAGTTCTCAGAAACAGTTCTTCCAATAATATCGAATTCTTCCAGTTTCAAGTCAGGTCCACAAGTTATATGGATCAAAGCTCCGGTAGCACCTTTATAATCCACATCAAGTAGAGGATGAGTAAGTGCTTGCCTAACAGCGTCGTTTACACGGTCTTGTGTATTTGACTCTCCAATTCCAATAACTGCCACATCACCATTCTTCATAATCGAAGAGACATCTGCATAATCCAGATTAATCAAACTCGGAAGAGTAATTGTCTCTACAATTCCTTTAACCATTGTACTTACCAATTCATTAGCAACAGCAAAGGCCTGCTCAATTGGAAGTTGTCCAGCAATATCAACAAGTCGGTTATTGTCAAGAACAACACATGTATCAGTCACATCTCTAAGTTCCTGCAATCCAAATTCAGCCTTGTCAATTCTTGCCTTCTCTGATTCGAACGGCATTGTAACAACACTAATAACAACTGCACCAGTTTCTTTTGCGAGTTGAGCAATCACAGGAGCTGCACCAGTTCCAGTTCCACCACCTAATCCAGCCAGAACAAATATCATATCTGCACCAGAAATAGCTTTTTTAATGTCCACAATCGCTTCCTTTGCAGCTTCTTTTCCTCTCATTGGTCGTCCGCCAGCACCTAATCCTTTAGTCAATTCCTTTCCGATAAGAATTTTCTCATCAGCCTTGGTAACACTAAGGTGAAGTGCGTCTGTATTTGCTGCATAAATTGTAGCGCCTTGAATTCCTTTATTAAAAAGCCAGGTAGTCATATTGCCTCCGCAACCTCCAACACCAATAACTTTAATGTTCGCCTTACCAGCTCTTAACTCATCAAAGTTGATGCTATGCGTCTCTGTCTTTTGTATCGCTTCTTTTGCAAAATCTAACACCATTTATTTTTTAACCTCCTTTCATTCATTTTGTTCACTCCCTAAGGGATTCTTAGAAGCACTGAACCACCAAAATATTTATATAGTTCACGAACTTCCATTTATTGTTAAAGAAAAAGAGTTATCACCTCTATTTACAATAAATTTATTCAAAGCGCCAACCCGAATAAATTAATATTATGAAAAAGTAAATAGCTTGTTCTATATAAATATTTCTGTGATGAAATGTAAAGATTATTTTATGATTATCAAAAATCTTCCCCATTAAAATCAAATCAACTTTCCCAACTTCTCAATCCTCTTCCAATTTCGCTTAAGATTATAATTAGACTTTTCAACCACAACTTTCAAAAATTCCTCGCCAACTAAAATCTTCCCTTCCCTGACAATCGGAAACTCAAGCTTTTCTGTTCCACTTAATTCAACAATCATATTATTTCCGAGGGAAACTACTCCTAATTTCTTCCAACCAACTAACCGAGATTTATCTAATAATTTTTTAGCATCCTCAATAGTTTTGCAAGCAACATGAAGCAGGCATGGCTCCTGCTTAAACTTAACCAAGTTTAGGCAGATGGAAAATCTTTGATTTTGCTTTTGTTTGAATTTAATCAAATTGGCTCCTCGTAAAACTCGTCGGGATTCATTAGATGTAGTTAATAAAAAATCTGAAGTCTGTTGTTGTAAGGTGCTCAGTTGCTCACTACTTTTAGAAACCTTTTCTGATAATGATTTTTTTAGTGAAAAACTTGGCGTGGCCAGTTTTGAGCCATCCATCTGCGAGGAACGAGCAGCTATATTATTCAGCGCTTCTCTTAACTGACTTAATGAAATTAAATCATGACTAACAAATTTAAACAAATCGCTCTCCTTCTTCTCTTTGTCGACCATAACCACAACTCGTCCAGAACACGACGACGTTGTACAATACTCTTCCTTTTCATTAATCTTCTTGCACAAACTCACAATCTTACTATCCCATTTTCCTCTGGAAGACTTATCTTCTTTCGAGAGAATTGACTTTTTCCGCTGAGAGAAATTATCTTTAGGCATAAACTTTAAATAAATTAAAACTATTTAATATTATGGAAAAACCTATTCTTGCAACAACAATAAGAGACGTTATTATAGACGGAACTTCATGGGTTGATGCCCATCATTTATGGTTTGATGAAAGAGAAAAAGAACTAAGTGCAGAACCGATAGATAGATGGAGGGAGTTATTAAGAAAAAATCCGGAGGAAGAAAAGGAAACTTATTTTAAATATGTGGACGAGGTTATGAAACTTTTATATCCTGATTTATCCGACAGTAAAAGAACTGAAATCGCAAGGAAGAGTTATTTTGATTCTGTATTAGAATTTATCAAACAAAACCAAGATAAGATTAACCACGACTTTATTGAATATCTTGAAAGTTTGAAAGATAAATACAAAATTGCGATAATAACCACAAACACATGGTCTGCCCTTGAAAAAATCTTGGAAGTTTCTCATATCAATAAAGATTTATTTAATTTAATAGGGACCTCAAAACCAGAAGAAAAAGACGATAAAATAATCATCTTTGAAAGATTCATCGAAAAACACGGCAAACCCAAATTCTATATCGGAAGCAGTGAAAAAACAATAAATTATTGTAAAGAAAAAGGGATAAAATATATCTTAACAGATTTCTATTCTAACAACAATTTTCCTGGTTCAGTTACCAACATTAAAGAACTAAAAGAAAAATTGTGCTAATCATTCTTTCTTCAACACCTTCGCTTTTATTCCTTCTTCCTCGCATCTTTCAACAAATTCTTTGGCGTCTTTTTCTGTTCCAACCACATCCCCGTAATGAATTGGGATTGCCAATGTCGGCTTTATTATCTTTGCGGCTTCGACAGCCTCCTCTACATCCATTGTGAATCTCCCTCCAATCGGAAGCAACGCCACAAACTTCTTACCTTTTTGCTTGTACCCTGTCAGCTTCTGCATCTCTGGAATCAAATCAGTATCTCCAGCATGATAAATAAGAACATCTCCAATCTTAACCAAATAACCTACCCAAGATTCCTCTTTAGGATGAAAATGCTTGTCTATATTATACGACGCTAAAGCAGAAACACGGACTTCTCCAAAATCCAAATCTTGCCCCGGCTCAATAACTTCCATTCGTATCTGAACGTCAAACCGCGCAATCTTACTCTGACAATCAGCAGGCATAACAATCCTCGTCCCTTCCTTAATTATCTTCTTCATGTCAACAATACTGCAATGGTCATAATGACTATGCGTCAACAAAATCAAATCTGCCTTCACCATATCATCTCCAATTTTATAAGGGTCAACATAAATCACCTGAGAATTCCTGCCCTCTTTAGATGGTACATCCTTAGATGCTATCAAAAACCCCGAATGCCCCAACCACTTTAACTCAATATTCCCGATTTTCATACAGAGAACAATTGAGGGAGATTTTTAAGGGTTTTGATGATTATCTTTAGAAAAAAGGTTCACTTCGTTCACATAGAGGTAACTCAAAACATATTTCGTCATGTTTTTCACAAGAGAGTTTGTTACCACATAACTTCGTATAATCGCTGGAGCAACTGAGCACAAGGTTTAGAAATCTATTAAATCATACAACCCTTTGCGAAGAAATCCGACAGCGTAGATTTCGAAGCAATCAATCCCGAGCGACAGCGAGCAATTTCAACTCAATTCCCCCAAAACAATTCTTCCTCTCGTTTTTTCCATTCCATATCTGCCCCGTCGTCCAATATTTTTCCCCATTCATCCATCTTTCCTTCCTCCTCTCGTTTTTTCCATTCCATATTTTTTCCAATCCTTGCCCCTTCATTCAAATTTTTGGGGCTCGTGCCCTTTAGGGTATACGCCGAGCGGCGCAGATTCTTATCTAAAATCTCAAGCTCCTCGTAAATTCCCTCAATCAAATCATAATTCTTTGCTTCTTCAAGTGTAACCCATTTGTAATCTGTCAAAGCAGGGCAAAGCTTAATCTTAGGCTCACCAGAGTCATGTCCGTCGAGGACCTCCCAAACAGGTTCAGCCCACAAACTAATTATCAGCGACGGAATATTATCAGAACGAATATAAACCAAGCTCGTGACATACTCAATGTTCTTTATGCCCAACCCGACCTCCTCAAGAACCTCTCTCTTCGCCAAATCCTCCAAAACATTATACCAATGAACAGACGTATCCTTCTTTCTCATCACATAATCCAGCACCTCAAGCTTTCCCCCAGGAACAGTCCACAAACCAGGAAACGCCTTCTCCTTTTCAGAACGCCGCGCAATCAAAAACCTCCCCTCTTTATTTACAAGAATCACAGTCGCTGTAACATAATGCACTTGGTTCTTATCATAATTCATAAATAAAACAAGTAAGATTATTTTTTAAGGATTGTTGTGATTGAATATCAAACATTTTTTATACCTTACAAAACTAAAACTAATATGGAAAAAGGAGTCGGAGTTATACTCAAGAAAAACGGAAAGATTCTTCTTCAACTTAGAGATGATAAAAAAAGTATCGCGAGCCCAAACTGCTGGGGCCCCTTCGGCGGATGCGTTAATAAAGGGGAAACATTCGAGCAAGCAGCGATAAGAGAAATCAAAGAAGAATTAGGAATTACCCTAGATAAAAATAAATTAGAACCAGCCCAGCAAACAAAAACAAATACTTACTTCAGATATCCTCTTAAACACAAAATCTCAGAACTAAAACTCAATGAAGGGCAGGACATGAAACTCTTCACAAAACAAGAAGTTCTAAAACTAAAAAATACAACCCCTGGTTTAAAGGAAGGAATAATTGAAAATTGGAAGGAAGCTTAAACCTTCTCAATCGCCCTCGCGATTCGCAACATCAATTCATCCTCAAACTTATCACAAGTGATCTGCATCCCAACAGGAATTCCATCAATCTTTCCAACAGGCAAACTCAATGCACAATTACCGACGATATTCATTGGACAAGTCAAAGCATCATACTGAAACATTTCTTCTGAAGAAATCTTACTTCCAATTTTATGGGGAAGTCGAGGAACTGTTGGAGAGATAATACAATCAACTTTTGAAAAAGTTTTCCCAAATTCATCCCCAAGTAATTTCCGAACTCTCAAAGCCTTGTGATAGTATCTTCCATGGTGCTCTGCTTTTGAAATCTCACTACCTCCTAAAATCCTTCTCAAAACCTCAGGTCCTGCTGCATCTTCAATTTTTTTACCATACCGACGACCATCAAACCTTCGTGTGGCAGAAAAAAACTCAACATAAACAATCGGGAAATACGTCGCTATTGCCAACTCAAGATAAGGAATTTTAACTTTCTTAATCTCCCAACCATATTTCTTTGACGCTTCCTCTATTTTATCATTGATTAATTTTTGGATTCTTACGTCGCTGATAGGAAAATCAAGTAAACCGATTGTAATGTTTTTTGGTATTTTTTGAATATTAGATAAGTTTATCTCCTTACCAGCTCTACGCGCGTCAGTGCACTCAGGGCAGGTAGGTAGGTTCTGGCTAATGGCATCACATTCGTCCTTACCATAAATAACACTTAACAATAAAGCAGCGTCGCTGACATTCTTTGCAACAGGTCCAATCTGGTCGAAGCTCATGCACATATCAATTAAACCATAACGAGAAACAGAACCATAAGTCGGCTTAACTCCAACAACTCCGCAATGCGATGAAGGAACTCTTATACTCCCGCCAGTATCTGAACCTAAAGCAATATCACAAAAACCAGCAGCCACAGAAGCAGCACTTCCAGATGACGTCCCACCAGCAACCAAATCAAGCGCCTGCGGATTTCTCGTCGGACCAAATGCAGAAGTCTCACCACTCCAACCACAAGCAAACTCATCCATATTCGCCATTCCAATAATCAAGCCATCTTCCTCCCTAATCTTCTTAATAACTGTCGCATCATACGGAGAAACGTAATTTTCCAAAACCTTCGAAGCACACGATGCATTCAATCCTTTAACATTAATATTTGCTTTGACAGCAATTACTTGTCCCGCCAGTTTTCCTGCCTTGCTTTTTGCAATTTTGCCGTCGATAATTTTCGCCCCATCCATTGCGGCAGGATTCAACTGCAAAATAGCATTTATCTTTTTTCCAGATTTATCATTCTTCTTAATCTCATCCAGATATTTTTTTAGTTTGGCAGTTGTGTTCATTTTTTAAGCCCCCTACATTTATGATCTTCAGGTAAATAATGGTCCAAACAAAAATATTTTCCACAATAACGACATCTAAATCTATCTCCAAATCCATCATATTTGCCATCACAAAAAGAACAATAATTAAGGTCGGACCTAGTTTTATCAAGAATATCTCTTATCTTTTCATTATCTATTTTTTTATTAATCTTAAAAAAAGGGAATATTAGGGGGGCATAAATCTTCTTTGTCAAACTTGAATGAACTTCTATAACTTTCTCAAATATTGAAGATTTTTTAATGAATTTTGCGATATAGGTTCCTTCATCTATTTTTTTAAAATCAGCAATACCTTCATCAGAAGTTATAGCTTTAAAAATTTTAGACTTTAAGTTAGACCTTCTACCTTTCTTAGAAACAATTGTATCAAAAAAATCAAAATCTATTTTTTTTAGTTCAAGACGAACATCTCTTAATGGTCTAAACAAGATATTCCTTAAATTAATCTTTAAAGAAAAAAGTTTATCCTTGGACCTAATATCCCTCTGAATCTTTTTTAAACCTGAATAGACAAATCTTTTCAAACCCCCTGTATTAACAACTTCCCTTACCATCCTTTTCTCTCTGTCAATTTTAATTGATAGCAAAAAATCATTCCCATGATTTTTTCTCCCCAATAATAAAATCTTTATTTTTACTCGGCGCGTTTGAAAACATAATCTCTCTATCAATATTACTACACATTCCTATATTTTCCACCCGCTCTCCCTTCTCCCTCTCAATCAACGGCTCTTTCATCTCCCCATTCACTTTAGAAAGCTTATTAGAAAAATCATCCATGATTCTCTTAGCCTGCTTCCGAATATCTTCTTTCTCTTTTTCAGAAACCTTTTTCCATAAGAATGATGTCATAAAGAAACAAAGAAAGAGTTATTTTAAAACTCTACTATTTTATGTCCTGCAACCCCAAGATTATAAACTTCTGTCTTTCCAATTTTTGTTTTTCCTTCTCCCTCGTGAATATGCCCACAAAAAACATATTTCGGTTGATGTTTTTTAATGTAATCCAAAATAACCTTACTTCCAGCATGTTTCCCTCGATAAAACTTCGGAGCCCCATATTTTCCAGTTACCTTATCCAAATATCCATAAGGTGGCTGATGACAAACAAGAATATCAACTTTCCCAAACCTTTTCAAAATTCTTCGGGCTTTATCTGTTTGCTTCCTTGCTCTTTTCAACATCTTCTTATAATCCCTTAGCTTAAATTCCCTAACCCAGCAAGTATCTATAAAATATTCCAAGAATCCTATTCTTAATCCATTAATATTCCTAAGATTATTAATAACAATATTAACATCCTTTATTCTATCTATTGCAGACCTCATATAAGGAAGCTTTAATCCAGACTTTCTTTCTTCTAATTTCATCTGATAATCTGTCATTGTTGCAACATTGCCAAGAATCGCGTAGGTTGGTGCAAAATTAGAGAGATACTTTAAAATACCGACGGTAGAATTATAAATCTCTGTGTACGCCTCTCTCTCTTCTTTCTTACCATACTCTTTTTTAGGTAACCCTTTTTTCTTCCTATCACTATTTTCAAAAGAATGCTTCCTTGCTAAATCAGCCTTACCAATATCACCAGTAACCAAAATCAAATCAACATTCTTAATAGGAATTTCCTTTATCTTTCCTATCTCTCCATGAGGATCCCCGATAACCAATATCTTCATATCCTCTCAAAGAAAAAACAATTTATAAATTTAACAAAAAACAAAAATAATTAGATTACTTAGTAATCATCATCGTCTGAAGAATCGTTATCTGAATCATCTTCAGATTCTTCATCTATATCTTCGTCCTCATATTCATCATCTTTGTATGCCATTTATTGACCTCCAATTTAACTAAACCTATCAATCTTAACCACTTTTAAACATTTCTACTTCCCCTAAGAGAATTACATTTTTAAGAAAAGTTTAAAAAGTTTATATCCTTAGAATTTAAACTTATGAAAGGAGGTGTTTGTTCCGTCGA